>CAIKNO010000480.1 GCA_903828805.1 uncultured Sandaracinus sp.
ATGCACAGGAAGGCACAAGGATCCCGCGCGTCGTCGATGATGCTCCTCGTTCTCCTCGCCTCGGGCTGCTCGGGCGCTCGCCAAGACACGCCCGGCGCGTCGCCCGCGGCGCCCTCGACGCCCGTGCCGGCGGCCGCGCCCGCGGCACCTCGCCCCGCCCCCGCGCCTGCGGAGGCGGCGCCGCCGCCCGCTCCATCGGCCACACGGGACATCGCCGGCCTCACGGTCACCCTCGGAGACGACGGCTCCATCCGCGTGCAGGGCACCGACCGCTGGGGCGGCGACGCCACGACGACCTACGAGACCGTGACCTTCCTCGAGGGCGCGCTGCCGACGCTGGAGCGCAGCCTCGCGCCCGCTCAGATCGAAGGCCTGCGTGCGCTGATCACCGAGGTCCGCGCGCGCTGAGGCCGTGCGGGGTGCGCGGCCCCGGGTCGAGGCTCACTCGAGCGTGAGCTGCAGGTCGTGAAAGTTGCTCGCGTCCGCGAACGACGTCGATCCCGGTGCCGCGCCGAGCTCGAACGGGAACTCGGCCGTGGGGCCTGTGCCGTTGCGATCGGTCATCTCCACGACGAGCCGATAGGCCCCCTGCCCGGCTGGGCAGGCGTCGACGTCGTCGAGCCCCCATTCGACGGAGTGCGTCTGGTGCGACGAGAGCGTCGCGCTGGTCACCGCGTCCACGACGTTCCCGCCGCTGCTCGATTGAAACCGCGTGAGGTAGCCCGCGCGCCGCGCGGCCCATCGCGAGAGGGTCTTCACGAACGTGCCATCGGCCCGCTCGACCCACACCGCGCCGACGTTCCTCGGCGAATAGCGGCCCCCGGCGGACGTCGTGCGCACGGTGAACGTCGCCCTCGTCAGGGGCGATGGCGCGACCTCAGGGCAGCCCGGCGGCAGAGGCGAGCCCGCATCCGGCTCGACGACGCCGGCCTCCTCGATCGCGGCGTCGTGTCGGAACAGGTGCACGGGCGGCGACAACGAGGCATCGTCGGACGTCCGATCGGCACCGACCCGGGGCCCCAGACACCCCCGCGACGAGACCGAAGCCCAGCACCGGCGCGCCGAGGGTGCGCCACCACCACCGCGATGAACACGAAAGCCACGGGTGCGATGCGACGGGCCGCGGCGGTCTCACGAGGCCTCCTGGGCCGCATGGCGCCGGGCGTCGAACGGAAGCGAGCGCGGCGGCCGGGACCTCCGCCCTGCGGGACCGCCCGGGTCCTCCTCGCGCTCGCCCTCGGTGCGTGCGGTGGACCCCCGGCCAGCGTCCGCGACGCCACGGCCAGCCTCTACGTGCGCGCGGACACGGACACCACGACCGTCGTCGCGCCGCGCATGCACCTGCGCGGCCGCGTCGCCGACGTCGACGTCGACGGCGTGTACGCGGTCGATGCGTGGTCGGGCGCCTCCATCGACATCCGAACCGCGGCCAGCCCCCACGTGGAGGAGTTCCGGCACGAGGCACAGGCCGGGGTCGGGCATGAGTGGGAGGATGTCACGGTTTCGGGTCGGTACCGAGTCTCCGTCGAGCCCGATTACGTCTCTCACGGCGGCTCGGGCAGCGTCGTGCTCGACCTGGCCGACAACGACACCACCCTGGCGCTCGACGCCTACGGAGGTCGGGACGACGTCGGGCGCTCGGGCGATCCGGGCGTTCACCTGGCGCAATGGCGCGCCGGCGGGCGGCTCTCGTGGACGCAGGTGCTGGACCCCGACACCGTCGCCGCGGTGTCGTGGGAGACGCTCGGCATCGTCGGCTTCCAGGCGAGCCCGTACCGGTTCGTGGCGATCGGAGGCGATGGCACCTGCGCCGGCGGGGCGCCCTACTGCGTGCCCGAGCGGGTGCCCGACGAGCGGATCCGCAACGCCGGGACCCTCGACGTGCGACGGTCGCTCGGCGAGGTCGTCTCGCTCGGTGTCGGGTACCGCTTCTACGTCGACTCGTGGGGCCTGGTCTCGCACGCGGGCACGCTCGACGTCGCGTGGCAGGTCACCGACACGGTTCGCCTGGCGCTCACCTACCGCGCCGCCGCCCAGGGCGAGGCCGACTTCTATCGCCCCCGCTACTTCGACCTCCAGGGCACGGGCGGTTACGTCACCCGCGATCGCAAGCTCTCGTCGATGATCGACCAGCAGCTGGGCCTCTCGGCGACCCTCGAGGAGCCTCTCGACACGCACTCGACGCTGACGTTCGCACTTCGGGCCAGCGGCACCCGCTACGACTACCTCGCGTTCGTCGGGCTGACCGAGGTGTACGCCCTCGACCTCACCGCCCTCGCGGGCGTTCGCTTTCGCTGACGCCCGCGCAG
>CAIKNO010000481.1 GCA_903828805.1 uncultured Sandaracinus sp.
CCGCAGCCGTGACGACGACGACGAGTGGTGAGATGGGCCGGGGAGTCCCCTGACTCCCCGCGGCGGTTCCCACCGCCCACGCGTCGGGTCCAACCCGACGACGGCAAAGGCCAGCCCTCTTCGGAGGTGCTGGCCTTTGTTCGTTTCCCTGCGCGCTGGATTCGTCGCGCGTCGCAGACGGAGCGTGTTGCCGACGGAGCGCGTTGGATTCGTTGCGCGTCGCAGAGGGGGCGCGTTGCCGAGGGAGCGCGTTGCCGAGGGGGCGCGTTGCCGAGGGGGCGCGTTGCCGACGGAGCGAGTCGCAGACGGAGTGTGGTCGGGGATTCGCCGCCGGGTGACGCGGACCCCGGTGAGGGCGGCGACGGGAGCGTTCAGTCGTCGACGTCGGACTCGTCGTCCTGCGCGGTGATCCCGTATTTCTTCATCAGCTTTCGGAAGTACTTCCGGTCGATCTCCGCCTCGCGCGCGGCGTGCGAGATGTTCCCGTTGTTCTTCTTCAGCAGACCGGCGACGTAGTCCCGCTCGAAGCCGGCGACCCAGCGCTCCTTGGCGTCCTTGAACGTGCCCTCGAGCTCCGTCTGCCGGAAGTCCGGCAGCGGGATCGAGATGTCGGTCTCGCTGTCGAGCTCGCGGGGCACGCCCCGCGGCCAGGCGATGTGCTCGGGGAGATCGGCCAGCTCGACGCTCTCGCCCTCGGCGAAGCTGACGGCGCGCTCGATGACGTTGTGCAGCTCGCGCACGTTGCCGGGCCAGGCGTACTGGGTCAGCCGGTCGAGCACACCAGGGGCGAACTGCGTCACCCGGCGGTGCCCGTCGCGCGCGCGGTTGAAGTTGCCGTGGTCGAGGAAGTGTCGCGCGAGCAGGCGGATGTCCTCGCGGCGCTCGCGGAGCGGCGGCAGCACGATGCGCACCACCGTGAGGCGGTAGAAGAGATCCTCGCGGAAGCGCCCGGCGCGCACCTCTTCCTCGAGGTTGCGGTTCGTGGCGGCGATCATCCGCACGTCGACCTTGATCGGCCGCGTGCCGCCGATGCGCTTCACCTCGCGCTGCTCGAGCACCCGCAGCAGCTTCGGCTGCAGATCGAGCTGCAGCTCGCCGAGCTCGTCGAGGAACACGGAGCCGGTGTGCCCGAGCTCGAAGATGCCCTGCCGCATCGCGTGCGCGCCGGTGAAGCTGCCCTTCTCGTGGCCGAAGAGCTCGCTCTCGATGAGGTTCTCGGGCACCGCCCCGCAGTCGAACACCATGAAGGGGCCACCCTCGCGGCGGCTCTGCTGGTGCACGGTCCGGGCGACGACGTCCTTGCCCGTCCCGGTCTCGCCCTCGATGACCACCGTCGTGTCGGTCGGGGCGATCTTCTCGAGGATGCTGTAGATCTCCCGCATCTTGCGGTCGCGGCCGATGATGTCGCCGTAGCGGTCGGCCTCGGACGGGATGATGCGGACCCGCTCGTCGAAGGGCTGAAAGCGGATCTCGGTGTTGCCCAGCGCGATGACCACGTCCGGGCGCAGCCACGCCTCGCGGATGCGGACGCGGTTGACGAACGTGCCGTTCGTCGAGTCGAGGTCCTGGATGAGGTACTGGTCGCCCTCGACGAAGATCCGGCAGTGGTTGCGCGAGACGGTGTCGTCCTCGAGGACCAGATCGTTGTCGTCCATCGCGCCGATGTCGATGGTGTCCCGGTCGAAGAGGTGCTCCGAGGCCTTGCCCCGGTACACGACGACCAGCTTGCAGCGACGCAGCGTGATCGTGGCGGGCCGGCCATCGACGTACGTGATCTTGGTGGCCCCGGGATGCTCCGACTCGGACGACACGGCGCCACGATAGCCGCGCGCTGCGCGGGGGGTCAACCGCCGTCGGCCCCGCCGTTCGCCCCGGAGCGAAACACGAAGTACGCCGCCCCGCACAGGCAGAGCGTGGCCCAGACGAAGTCGAGACCGACCGGCTTCTTCATGACGAGCCAGGCGAACGCCATGAACACGAACATGGTGATGACCTCTTGCAGCACCTTCAGCTGCCCGAGGCTGAGCGTGCCGTAGCCCATCCGGTTCGCAGGGACCTGGAGGCAGTACTCGAAGAACGCGATGCCCCAGCTGACGAGCACCGCGATCCAGAGCGGCTGATCGCGAAGGCTTCGCAGGTGCCCGTACCACGCGAACGTCATGAAGACGTTGGAGAGGGCCAGGAGGCCGACGGTCTGGAGCCACACCGGCATCGGGTTCTCCCGGGCGCCCGCAGGCGTGCGCTCACTCCGCCGGGCTGGGCTCGTCTTCCTCCGACGGCGCGGCCGCGGGATGGACCGGCGAGCCCGGCTCGTCCTGTCCTTCGCCCTCGGGGGCGCGGTGCTCGTCGGGACCCGAGGTCGGTTCGGGCGGCTCCATGACGATGGCGCGCATCCGGTCCTCGTGGATCTCGGGGGCCGCGCGGGTGCGGAGCTCCTCGATGTGGGCATCGATCGCGGCCTGCCGGCGCTCTCGCCAGAGGCGCAGTCGGATCGAGGGCGCCGACTCGGTGATCGTCCGGTGCTCCGCGGCGCGCAGGCCGGTGAGCTTGACGACGCTGAAGCGCCCCTCGACCTCGATGGGCTCCGAGACGTCCCCGACCTCGCGCAGCGCGAACGCCGCGGCGGTCAACGCCGGGGCGACACCCGCCTCGGTGGAGCTCGGCGGGTGGCCCGTCGCGTCGAAGTAGCGAAGGTCGCCGCCGCGGGTGCGGCTCTCGGTGTCCAGGCTGGTCTCCTGAGCGACCTGACGGAACGTGCGCGCGTCCGCCTCGCGCAGGCGCGCGACCAGCGCCACGGCCTCGTCCCGCGTGGCGACGAGCACGTGGCTCGCGCGGCGCATCTCGGGACGATTGAACTCCTCGGGGTGCGCGGCGTGGTACGCGTCCACGTCAGCCGCGGGGATCGAGTCCGGGGTGATCCGGTCGTCGAAGCGCTCGCGGACCAGGTGCTGCACCGCGCCCTGCGAGGTGGCCTCGCGGACCTCGGCGTCGTCCCCGACGCCCTGCCGCACCGCCTCGCGGGCGAGCAGCTCGAAGCGAATCATGTTGTCGACGAGGTCGCGCAGCTGGGTGGGGTCGCGGAAGCGTGCGCGCATGAACGGAGACTGACGCGAGATCTGGTCCTCGACGTCCCCGACGGTGATGGTGGCCGGGCCGATCCGGGCGACGACGTGGGCGCGCCGCGCCTCGTCCTCGGGGGTGCGGGGCGCGGGCGGCGGCGGGGGCTGCGGGACGGTCGGATCGTGAGCGACCGGATCGTGCTGGGCCCGGGCGCGCGGGGCCAACGGCCCCGTGAGCGAGAGCCCGAGAAGGAACGAGAGAACGGAGACCCGGGTCACACGAAGCATGGGACCGTTCCTTCCACGCACGGAATCGAGGGTCAAGAAGGGCTCAGAAGCCGTACCCGAGCGAGCCACCGAACGAGAAGCCGTAGAGGTTGTAGCCGCCCTCGGCGCGGATCTGGATCTGGCGGATCGGCTTGAAGCGCAGGGCGATGCGCGGGAGGTCGAGGTTGAAGAACATCGGGGGCACGCCGCCGTCCCCGAAGTAGAACGGGCTCGGGCCGGTGCCGGGGCCGGTGCCGGTCGGGCTCGCGCCGGAGAGCTGCAGCGTCGCGCCGGTCTGCCGGGTGCCGTCGAGCCGTCCATCGGGGCCGGGCCGCTCGATGGACCCCTGATCGGCGCAGTAGGTCGTGTTGGCGAGGCCCGGGTTGTTGAAGCCGTCGCACGCGCGGAATTCGCCGGTCGTGGGATCGCGGTAGGCCTCCTGGCGCCAGAGATCGCCGACGATGCCGCCGAAGCCGATGCCGAAGCCCAGCTCGACGGCGAACCACTCGGTCACGTC
>CAIKNO010000482.1 GCA_903828805.1 uncultured Sandaracinus sp.
AAGGCCCGCGCGCGCTCCTCGGGGGTGCGCGCGCCCTGGATGCCCGCCCCGAGCAGCGCCCGAACGAGGTCGCGAGAGTCCTCGTCGGGAGGGCCCTGCGTGCTGCGGAGGAGGTCCCACGAGGAGGCCGCCTCGGCCTCGCTCGACCACAGCAAGTCGTCGTTCACGCCGAGCACCCAGCTCGCGTAGCGCCACAGGTGCAGCAGCCCGTGCCGGTCCTCGCCCTCGATCCCGAAGCCGAGCCGGTCGAGGCCGTCGAGCACGATCCACGAGAACAGCAGCCCGGTCCCCGCGGTGTCGGGCTGGTTGATGGGGGTGCCCCAGGCTCGAAGGTCCCAGCGCGGAGAGCGGAGACACATCGCGCGGACGGACGCGTGCATGAGCCGCACCTTCACGGCGGCGACCCACCCCGGATGACCCGGCCGCATCGCGTCGGGCTGGCACACCAGCTGGACGAAGCGCCCGGTCTCCGCGAGGCGCCGCGGAGCCTCGGTCTCGAGGCGGCCCGTGAAGGTGAGGGGCTTGTTTCCGGCGGGGGAGCAGTAGCTCGCGGGCAGGGCGTACGTGCCCAGCACCAGACCCCCGAGCAGGCCCCTGCGGACGAAGGCCGCGCCGCCGCGGTTCATCGTGTCGAAGTCCGCCCACATCGGCGTGCGCTCGCATGCACGCACCAGCGCCCGCAGCGGCTCGGGGGCGTCCGTCGCGGCGTCGGCGCCCGCGCGAACGGCGGCGTCGACGACCGCGTTTCGTGCCGGGCCGGAGAGGTGGGTGAGCGAGGCGACCGCGGCGTCGGCCGCCGGGTCGCCGTCGAAGAGACGCGCTCCGAGGCGCTGGGCACGCTCTCCGAAGCGCGCGCGCGTGCTCGCGTCGAGCAGGAATCGAGCGGGATGGGGCGCGGACGTCACGGACCGGTCCCTAGGCGCACTCGCCCCGTCCCGGCCAGCGCTGCCGTGCGTCTTCGAAGCCCCCCGGCGGGCGGACACCCCGGACCGCGCGAGAACCCGTGGGGCGGGCGCTCTGCGAGCGCGGAGACGTCGTCCGGGAGGAGAAAGTTGCCCGGGTCGTGCCCGAGCAGGGCCCGATGGCCCGGCGAAACAAGCGTCTCTTCGCCCCGACGGCACGACCCGATCGAGCCGTCATCCCGACGTCGTGGATCGGACGCGTCTCGTGGGGGCTCGGCTCGTGCATCTTCAGTTCGATCGTTCCCTCGGTGCGATCGGTCGTGCGGCTCACCCCGTTCCCCGACCCTCTCGGCACGCATCGGCGCCATTCACGGCGCTCCATGGAGCGAGGACCTGCGGGCCGCGCGATGGTCGTCGAACTCGATTTCTCGTGGGAGCGTCTCCCGGGGCGGGACGCCGAACCCAGGCCGGCTCAGGAGCGACCACGGATGGGCGCGCAGAGGTCCTGTCGACGACGCGCGTCGGTGCGGCGGTCCATGAGCGCGTCGATCCGGCGACGGGCTGTCCGACCTGCGAGTGCCTGCCCCCGCGCGTGACCGAGCCGCCGGAGTGCCCGCCCGTCGCGTGCGATCTCGCCTGCGAGCGCGGCTTCGATCGCGATCCCGCGACGGGCTGCGAGGTCTGCGCGTGCGCACCGGCCTGGCATGGCTGGATCAGCCGCCGGGCGGGTCGATGCCCGACATCGACCGGATCGTCCTGTCGTCTGCGCCCCGCCTGGCGTACGGTCCGCCCGCCGCGGGGGTGAGGCGAGGTTGACCTTTCATTTCGACACGCTTCTTTGTCTCGAACTCCTCTGTACGATGACCTCGGCGTTCGTCCTCGCGTCTGCGCGCGGCCCATCGGCACCGCCGGGGATCCGGGCGGCGACCCTTTCGATGGTGTGCCTCGGGGCGGCGTTCGGGCTGCTGCTGGCCCGGGACGGGGCGCCCGAGTGGCTCTCCTTGCTCGGTCCGAACGCCCTCTTCTGGCTCAGCGCCGCCCTGATGCACCACGCCCATCGCGCGTTCGGCAGCGGGCGTGGCCCCGTGCGCTGGACGGCGGCGCTGGTCGCCGGCAGCGTGACCGGCTTCAGCGCGATGATCGCCCTCGGCGCACCCTACGGCGTGCGCGCGATCTCGAGCTCGCTGGTGCTCGCGGTCCTGCTGTGGGCCTCGTGCTTCGAGCTCGCACGGGAGGGCGGCCTCACGCGCGAACCCTCGAGGAAGATCTCGCTCGCCTTGATGGGAATCTCTGCCTCGGGACTCACCCTGCGCACGCTGCTCCTGCTGCCGTCCTGGGCCCTTGCGACCCGCCCGACGACACCCCCGTTCCAGATGCTCGTCGCCCACGTGCCGGGATTCCTGCTGGCCCAGGGTTTCGGGATGGCGTTCCTGCTGATGCACCGCGAGCGCAGCGCCGCGACGGCCAAGGCGCTCGCGTCCACGGATGCCCTGACCGGCTGCGCCAACCGGCGCGCGCTCGAGGCCCAGGTGCAGGTCGAACTCGCCTACGCCGCCCGCAAGAAGCGCCCCTGCGCCGTGGTCATCGCCGACCTCGATCATTTCAAGAAAGTGAACGATGTTCACGGTCACGCGGCCGGCGACGCGGTCCTGGTGGAGGCGGCGCGCCTGCTGCGCTCCAGCGTGCGTCCGGGCGATCTGGTTGCGCGCTACGGAGGGGAGGAGTTCTGCGTGCTCCTGCGGGACGCAGACTCGACCCTCGCGTCGATCGCGGCCGAGCGACTGTGCGCCGCGCTGCGGGGCATGAAGTGCGAGGTGAACGGCGCATCGATCTCCGTACGCGCCAGCGTGGGGGTCGCGGCCTCGCCCACGGACGGGACAGAGCCGTGGGAGTCGCTGTTCCGCCGCGCCGACGGGGCGCTCTACCGCGCCAAGGAGCAGGGTCGAGACCGGGTCGTCGCCGCGCTGTGATCGAGGCGCGCGCCGCCCTGGGGCCACGAGGCGCCGGGGGGATCAGAACGGGATGTCGAACTTGCGCCCGTCGCCCTCGGCGTCCGACCCGTCCGGCTCGG
>CAIKNO010000483.1 GCA_903828805.1 uncultured Sandaracinus sp.
GCATCGCGCCGCGCTCGATGTCGGGCTCACCGAGTCCGAGACGGTCGCCACCATCGAGTCCGGAATGACGGCCGGCAAGCGAGACCCGAAGGAGCCGGAAGATCGCGCTCGACCGGGACCGGCGAAGGTGCGTGATGTGGCCGCGCCTGCGGCGAGCGCGCTCGACCTGCGGCAGACGTCACGAGGAGACATCGCCAAGACGTCGGGCAACGTCGCAAAGGTCCTGCGCGGTCACGCCAAGTGGCAGGGCGTGCTCGCGTACAACGTACGCAGCGATCAAGTGGTGTATCGGCGACCGCCGCCGTTCGCGCGCTGGAATCACTCGACGCCGCTGCCGGCGCAGATCGAGGACACGCACGGGCACGCGCTCTCCGAGTGGCTCGAAGACGAGTTCGATGGCTGGGCACCGAACGCCGACCTTTGCTGGTCGCAGTTGGTACGGGTCGCACGGGAGGAACACTCGTACGATCCCGTCGCCGAGTACCTGCGCGGACTGCCGAAGTGGGATGGGGAGTGCCGCCTCGACTCGTGGCTGTCGCAATACCTGGGCGTCACCGATTCCGAGTACACGCGCGCCGTGGGTCGCAAGTGGCCGATCTCAGCCATCGCCCGCGCTCTCTCGCCGGGATGCCAGGCCGATCACGCTCTCATCCTCGAAGGCGAGCAAGGGCAGGGCAAGAGCACGGCCCTGCGCGCTCTCGGCATCCATCGCGCATGGGTCGCCGACTCGTGCCCGCCGCCGGAATCAAAGGACGCGGCCGACTACCTGCAGGGTCCGTGGATCGTCGAGCTCGCCGAGCTCGCCACCATGCGCCGTGCTGAGTCCGAGACGCTGAAGGCATATCTGACTCGACCGGCCGACCGATACCGGCCGGCATACGGTCGCACGACCATCCTGCGGGATCGGCGATGCGTCTTCGCCGGGACGACGAACGACTCGCAGTACCTCTCCGACCCGACCGGCGCGCGCCGGTTCTGGCCCGTCCGGTGCGTCGGCAATGCAGACACGGCGGGACTCTCTGCCGCCGCGCCTATGCTCTGGGCCGAAGCGCTCGCGGCCTTTGAAGCGGGGGAGGCATGGCACCTGGGCGAGCTCGCCGCGTCCGTCCGCGCCGACGCTCAACGGGTCCAGTCGTCTCGAGGCATCGTCGACCCATGGGCCGAGACCATCGAGAACCTGCTGCGGTCATCGTCCGAGGCGTCCGTCGCCGAGTGTTTCCATTCGCTGGGCGTGGAGCCACGATCACAGGATCCGAGGGCGTCGAAGCGCATCGAGGCAATCCTGCGCCGTGCGGGCTGGAGTAATCACGGAGGCCAGACGAGACGGGACGGCACCCGCGTCCGACTCTGGACGGCACCTCGCGCCGACGACGTCGAGCACGTCGAGCCGGTCGCCGAGCCGGTCCAGGGCGTCGAGCACGTCGAGCCGGTCGTCGAGCCTGTCCGGGTCGTCGCCGACGACGACGTCGAGACCGTCGCCGTCTTGTTCGACGCCGTCGCCGACGACGAGGACCGGGCCGCCCGGACGAGGACCGCGACCGGCATAGGACTGCGGTCGCCAACTGCAGCCGGCATCAAAGCCGCCGGCTGAACC
>CAIKNO010000484.1 GCA_903828805.1 uncultured Sandaracinus sp.
CGGCGCGGCGGCACCTCGCGGAGCGCGCGTAGGTCGGAGCGTGACGGAGGGCGGGTGCGATAGCCTCGCCCTCCCTCCCCAGCGCACCGGGTGGTCAGCCACGATCTGCGAGACCTAAAATCGCTCGGGCGGTCTCTCGACCGTCGCCGGGCCCATCCCCGACGAACTGCCACTCCCCATCGGAGCGCAACCAGCGCAAGCCGGCCACCGGGAGCTGTACGGCGTGCGTGTCGGCGTTCGACAGGCCCATGCCCCGCTGCAAGCCCTCTGCCTGCACGGCAGCGCGAATCAGCTCCATGAGATCGGAGGACCGATAGAAGTACAGCATGGTCGAGTTGTTGTTCACATAGATGGTTGCAGCCGACCCCGCGATACTGAGGATCGAGACGCTCGCGTGCGAGAGCCGCCCAAGAGCGTGGATCGGTCTGCCGAGAAGGTCGTGGCGCTTCACCGCAATCTCGGCAAGCTGGTCCTCGGTCAGCATCAGAAGGACGGCAAGCTCCGCGAACCCCGTGGCGTGATGGGCACGAGCCGCCTCCGAAACGTCCTCAAACACCTCCACAAAGTTCCTTGGATACCTGTTGGGATCAATGCCCTGCCCCTTGACCTCGATGCTCGCTTGGCTTTCCAGACACCGCAGATCTCCCAGCGTGTAGTTCTCCGCGCGGCCCATGATCCGCTCGGCCTCGACGTTCAGCGCAGAAGACAGGAACTCGGTGACGAGGTGGATCGACAGATCTTCTTTTCCGGACCCGAGGTAGTAGCCTTCGGCGCGGCTGATCGGCATGATTGTCTCTTCTTTCGGGGCTGGGTCGGTCGGCAGGGCGTGATCATAACGCGCCACCAACCTTCGCGGGTCCAGCGTCGAGGAGATCGGATGCACGATCTCCGTCCCGGTGCGCCCAGCGACAGCTCGGGCTGCGGAGCGCGCTTCAAGGCGCGTAGCTCGGAGCGTGACGGAGGGCGGGAAAAGAGATAGCCTCTCCTTCCCTCCTCTCCCTTTCTCTCTGGAGCCTCCCATGGCTGGTAAGATCCTCGACAACGGCACCCTCATCACCCTCGGCCTCGTCGGCGTCGTCGCCGCTGTAGGGGCCGCGAACAAGGCGGGGCTGTACGGCTCCACCGGAAGCGCAGCGCGCTCGCGGAAGCCCGTGAAGCTCAAAAAGCCTGCGGTCTACCGCTACCGTCGCACCCCGACCGCTCCGGGCATGTACAAGAACGTGGAGATGCCGGGATCGCTGCTGTCGAAGCAGTACGCGGGCCAGACCTTCACCGTCGATGTGAACACGGACGACGCGGCCTGGACGAAGGGCGCGTGGCTCGTGACGGTCGGCTCGGGCTACCAAGCGGCCTACTTCCTCGTGTTCGGGAACTCCGAAGACGACGCCCTCGCCAATGCGCTCGATCTCGCCGCCGAGGTGGCGCCGGGCTGGACCACCCAGCCGGGCGACCCGGATCTCGAGAGAGCGCTGGAGCAGTACGACGGCGAGGGCTACGCCACCGACGACGGCTCGGTGTACCTCGGACACTTCGACTCGCTC
>CAIKNO010000485.1 GCA_903828805.1 uncultured Sandaracinus sp.
CCCCCTCGAGGCGTTGCTCGACGACCTCCACACCACCACTGCCATCGCCCGCCGCGCCCACGGACGCCTCCGCGACGGCGCCCTCAAGACCGCGGATGAGGCCGAGCGGCGGCGCGTTCGGCACGCCTGCGGGGACGCCATCGAGGCCGTCGAGACCGTGCGCGGTCGCTGCGACAAGGAGCTCGGACATGATGGATCAATCGACGCGGACGGCCATCCTCCGGCTCCGTGAGGAGGGCCATGGCGCGAGGGCCATCGCCCGCGTGCTCAAGGTCTCGCGCGGCGCCGTCAAGGACGTGTTCGCGTCCGGCTCCGAGGTGGTGCCCCACCTCGTTCGCGTGGAGCTCGCGGAGCCACTGCGCGACGACATCCTGGCCCTCTACGCGAGCTGCAAGGGCAACCTCGTGCGCGTCCATGAGGAGCTCACCGCCAAGGGCGCGACGCTCTCCTACCAGGCGCTCACCGGGTTCTGTCGCCGACACGCCATCGGTCGCGCGCCGCCGCAGCCCGCCGGACGGTACGAGTTCGAGCCCGGCGTCGAGATGCAGCACGACACCTCGCCGCACTTCGCCTCCGTCGGCGGACGTCGCGTCAGGATCGAGAGCACCTCGCTCGTCCTCGGCTACTCCCGGATGATCTTCCTGCAGTGCTATCCCCGCTTCACGCGCTTCACCTGCAAGATCTTCCTCACCGACGCCGCGCAGTACTTCTGCGGCATGTGCGCCCGCTGCATGATCGACAACACGCACGTCGTCGTGCGCTCCGGCAGCGGCAAACACATGGTCGCCGTGCCCGAGATGATCGCCTTCGCCGATCGCTTCGGCTTCGAGTTCGTCGCCCACGAGATCGGCGACGCGAATCGATCCGCCAAGGTCGAGCGCAACTTCGACTTCATCGACAACAACTTCCTCGCCGGCCGCTCCTTCGCCGACTGGGAGGACCTCAACGTCCAGGCGCGCGCGTGGTCCGACAAGGTCAACGCCACGCCCAAGCGCGAGCTGCACGCCAGCCCTCGCGAGCTCTTCGCCACCGAGCGGCTGCGCCTCAAGGCTCTCCCGCTGCACGTCCCTGAGGTCTACCGGCTCCACCATCGCATCGTCGATGTCGAGGGCTACGTCCACGTCCTGCGCGTCCGCTACTCGGCGCCCTGGCGGCTCATCGGCCGACCGATGGAGGTCCGCGAGTCGCGCGACCGTATCGAGATCTTCGACGGACCGCGCCTCGTCGCCGAGCACCGCCGCGCCACCGAGGCCTGCGACCAGCGCATCACCGACCCCGCGCACCGTCCGCCGCGCGGCGCGCTCGCTCAGCGCGCCGAGGCGCCGGAGAAGCGACGGCTCCTGGAGCGCGACCCCGCCTTCACCGACTACGTGACGCTGCTCCACACGCGCGGCCGAGGATCGGTGCGCGAGATCCGTGCGCTCACCCGGATGCTCGACGAGTACCCCGGCGACGCGCTCCACGGCGCCCTCGCCGAGGCCGCGCGCTTCGGCATGACCGACCTCGTGCGCTTGGAGCGGATGGTCCTGCGCCGCATCGCGGGCGACTTCTTCCCACCACCGACCGACCTGACACCCCCGACCGCCGACGAGGAGAGTGATGACTGACGAGATCGCACAGCTGCTCAAATCCCTTCACCTGCGGGCCTTCGCCGAGATCCTCGACGACGAGCTCGCCAACGCCGAGAAGGGCCAGCTCTCGTATCAAGAGCTGCTCGCGCGACTGCTCCGCGCGCAATGGCACCACCAACAGGAGTCCGCGCTCGCCTGGCGCATCGAGCGCGCCAAGCTGCCCGAGAAGTGGACCCTGGAGTCCTTCCCCTTCAAGAAGCAGCCGGGGGTCACGCCGCGACAGATCCGCGCCTTCGCGGAGCTCGACTTCGTCGGCAAGGCCGAGAACATCGTCTTCATCGGACCCACCGGCGTCGGCAAGACCGGCCTCGCCACGGGCATCCTGCTCAAGGCGCTCCAGAACGGCCACCGCGGCCTCTTCGTGCGCGCCCAGGACCTCTTCGACGAGATGTACGCCTCGCTCGCCGATCGCTCGTCGCGCAAGCTCATCGCCTCACTCGCGCGGGTCGACGTCCTCGTGATTGACGAAATGGGCTACCTCAACCTCCGCCCCGAGCAGACCAACATCTTCTTCAAGTTGATGGAGGAGCGATATCGACGCCGGGCGACCATTTTGACCACCAATCTTGAGTTCGATGAGTGGCATCACTTCCTGGGCAACAAGCCCCTCGTCGATGCGCTGCTCTCGCGGCTGCTCCACCAGTGCCATACCGTCCGCATCCAGGGGCCCTCGCTTCGGGCGCCGTTGAACGACGCCGACGCGCGTCCGCCCGCCGCCAAGGGCAAGACCGCCGCGACCCCCGCCGCGACGCCCGACGACGGCGCTCCGCCGCAGCCGTAGCCGCTCCTCCGATCCGATCCCCATCACCGACGACGAACCGCCGCGACCGCACCGGCGAGCACGCGCACGGTGGCCTTCCGCCACACGCCGATCCCGATCAACATCGCCGGGAGTGATCCGAGAGGGGGTCACTTCTCAAGAGCAGAGGTGGATCAATTCTGCTGAGCGCTGAAGGGCTAGAGCTTCTGAGGAAGTACGACTCGGGC
>CAIKNO010000486.1 GCA_903828805.1 uncultured Sandaracinus sp.
CTCGCTCGGACGCGCCTACAGTCAGTGTGAGGTGGCGTCTCTCGTGAACCCGACCCCACCGATCACGAACGTGCCGGGATTGCCGCCCTCCGTCGCGATCGACGCGGGGAACTTCCACACCTGTGCCGCGACCGCCGCGGGCGAGGTCTGGTGCTGGGGTGGCGATGGGGCGCAGGGGGAGCTCGGTCCGTCGTCGGGCTGCGCGATCGCCGAGTGCACCGAATGCGTCGATGGGGCGGTGCGCATCGACCTCGGCGCAGGCGCAGGGCGTGTCGTCGGGGTCGCCGCCGGCGCGAACCACTCGTGCGCACTGACCGACCGCGGGGAGGTCTGGTGCTGGGGCGCGAACGGTCAGCGGCAGCTCGGCGATCGAGATCCCCCGGTGGGCGGCGCGGTGTCCGTTGGCGCGGGGCGCGTGCTCGGGGTCGCCGATGTGGTCGAGATCGCGGCCGGCGGATTCAACACCTGCGCCAGGACCCGCGCGGGCGAGGTGTGGTGTTGGGGCGCGAACGATCGCGGCCAGCTCGGCGCGGGCATCGCGGGCCCGTTCTCCGGGACGCCGACCCGGGTGTTCCTCATGGGGATGATGGCGACGAGCCTGGGCGTCAGCGAGACCCACGCCTGCGCGATCACCTCGACCGGCGAGACGCTCTGCTGGGGAGAGGACGCCGACGGACAGCTGGGAAGCGGGATGGCGTCGACCTCGGGGACGATGTGCCCGATCGTCGTGCGGGCGCCGATCCGCGCCGTGCGCTCGGTGACGGGCAGCGAGCTCGGGGTCGCGGTCTCGGCGGGTGGCGCGACGAGCCCGGGGCCCCCTCGGTGCAACGACGGCTCGACCTGCCTCCTCGGGGACGGCGGCGCGGTGCGTTGCTGGGGCTCGAACGACGATGGTCGCAGCGGGGCGTCGGTCTCCTCGGTCGCGACGGGCGGCATCACGGTGTCGTTGCCCGCGCCTGCGCATGCGATCGGCGTCGGCGCTCGTCACGCGTGCGCGGTCCTCGGCGATCGCTGGGACAGGCTCTTCTGTTGGGGACAGACCGCGGTGTACGGGACGTACGTCGATCCGCCGGGACTCAGGTTCACGAGCGGTGAGGCCGTGCCGATCGGCTTGCCGCTCGGCGCGCCCTGACGCTGCGCCCACGGGTTCAGACGAGATCGATGCGCACCGCCCCATCGACGTCGTCGGAGCCCTCGGAGACCGCGGAGCCCGGGGACGCACCGAGCGCCCCCTGCGCGCCATCGCCACCCCAGCCCACGGCCGCGCCGGCGGCGGACGCGTCGCCGACCTCGTGAACCGCGTCTCGTTCCGAGCCTGGCTCGCCTCGGCCCTCGAGCGCTTCGGGGTGCACCGAGCGCATGTCGGCCTCCCCCTCGACGGGATGCTCCGCGCCGCGCCCGCCCGGGGGTCGAGCGCCGCGTCGTCCCGCCCCGGGACGCGTTGACCCGGGCCACGCAGGTGCATACAACCGGAGCGTGGCGTCTCTGCCTCCGGTCGCGTGCACGAACCATCCTGCGCGGGACGCCATCGGGCTCTGCGTCCGGTGCCGCGCGCGCGTCTGCAGCGAGTGCAGCACGAAGGTCGATGGGATCAACCACTGCGTCGGGTGCCTCGCGGCGCAGGCATCGGGCCCGCGTTCGCCCTCGGTGGACAACGGCGCGGGTGTCCGTCCTCGGGCCGCGGCCGCCGAGTCCCTCTCCGCCGCCGTCTCGATCGCGGCGCTCGGCGTGCTCGTGTGGGTCCTCATCGAGGGCGCGTTCCCCTGAGGTCCGGCGACGAGGGGGCCTTCCGGCGGCTCGACCGAGCGTTCGTCCTCGTGCGCTCGGCGGGGCTCGGCGCCGCGCTGCGCGCGTGGGGGGCGGCGCTGCCGCTCGCTGTGCTCGCGTTCCTGCTGCTCTACGTCGAGCGGGTCGAGGGCGTCCGCGCTCTCCGTCCGGCCTTCGGCGTCGCGGCCGCGCTCGCGTGGAGCGTTCGCGCCGTCCTCCTCGGGGCGTGCTGCCGCGCCCACGTCCGCGCCCTCTGGCCCGCGTCGGCACCGGAGTCCTCGGTGGCACGCGCGGCGGCGACGGCCCGCACCGCGGCATGGTTCGGCGTGGGGCTCTGGGCGTGGGGGTGGTGGCTGGTGCTGGGCTCGTACGGTGGTCCGCTGGGCCTCGCGCTCGCGTGCCCGTGGCTCTCGCTTCGAGGCGCGGTCGCCCCCTCGTGGCTGGCGCGGGCGTCGTGCTCCGAGGGTGGAGGTTGGGCCGTCGTGCGGGCGTCGCTGGCCGACTCGCGTGGTCGGCGCCTCGAGGGGGCCGTGACGGAACTGCTGCTCTCGCTCGGCACGCTCGGCCTCTTCGTGAACCTCTGCGCCACGGCGGCCGCGCTCGTGCTGCTGGGGAGGTCGTGGCTCGGGCTCGACCTCGCGCTCGTCGATCAGTTCGTGTCGTGGCGAAATCCCTTTGCGCTCGCCGCCGTCGCGCTCCTCTCGGTGGTGCTGCTCGACCCGCTCCGGGCGGCCACGAGCGCGGTGGCGTACGTCGACGCCGAGGTCCGAGAGCGTGGGCTCGATCTTCACGCCGCGGTGGATGCGGCGGTGGCGACCCCGCTCCGGGCGCCGGGGCTGCGGACGCTGGCGCTGGCCGTCTCTCTCGCGTCCCCGTTCGTGCTCGGAGGGGTCGTCCGCGCGCAGGATCGCGGGCAGGACGGGGCGCGGCCGTCGGTCGTGCTCGACGAGGCCCGCCTCGCCCCGGCGGACGAGGAAGCGCGGGACGTCGCGGCCCGAGAGGACGCGGTCCGCGTGCTGTCGGCGCCCGAGTTCCGGGAGTTCGAGGACACCCGTGGGCGCGGCCTGCGGCAGCTCGTGGAGCGGACGCTCGATTGGCTCCTGCGGCAGCGCGACCCGATCGAACTCTCGGCCCCCGACGTGCCGTCGCTGCCCCTGCCCGGACCCGGGGTGTTCCTCGGGCTTGCGGCCTCGATCGTCGCGCTCGCGGGGCTGTTCCTTCTGGTCACGCGGCCCGGCTCCGCGCGTGCGCTCGGCCCCCGAGGCGGCGCGAACGCGGACGCGCCTGCGTCCCTCGACCCCCGGGACCGCGCGCCCGCCGAGTGGGTCGAGACGGCCGATGCCCTCGCCTCGCGCGGCCAGCATCGCGAGGCGCTGCGCGCGCTCTATCTCGCGACCCTCGTCGCGCTCGACCGGCGCGGCGCCCTGCGCTTCGAGCCGAC
>CAIKNO010000487.1 GCA_903828805.1 uncultured Sandaracinus sp.
GCGCTCGGCGGCTACCTGCGGGGCCTCGCGCGGATCTCCGTGATCGGCCCTTCGCTCGCCGCGCTGCCGGCCGCGTCGGGCTGCGCGGCGTCTCATTTTCCGCCGCCCTCCTCGCTCACGACGCCCACGTGCGAGGCCAGCGCCTGGCAGGCCGCCGCGGGGCTCTCGACGCCCACGCCGCACGCGCACCTCGGCGTCTACGCGTCCTTTCAGGCAGGGCCTCTCCCCGAAACGACCGCCGTCCTCATCGACGAGGTCGGGACCGCCTGCACGGGCGCGGCGGATGCCACGGCGTGCGCGACCGCCGTCGCGGCCGCTCACCCGCCCTCGCAGCGACATGTGCTCACCACCGACGGCGACACGGTCGCCGCGTACACCGACCCCGCGGCCTACGCGGCCCTCTTCGGCGACATCGACACCCCGCAGGAGGCCCTGTTGCGGGCGTGGCTCGACGGGTTCGACGTCACGTGCGGTGATGGGACCCGCAGCGGCGTCCGCGCGGTGCCAGGCGGCTTCGAGGTCGTCGCGACGCGCTCGAGCGGAGGCTGTTCGGAGCCGCTGGTCACGACCCGGGTCCTGCTCTCGGTGACCGCCGATGGCGCCGTGACCGAGCTCGAGTCCGAGGTGCTCTCGTCGGAGGTTGGGCTATGTCCCGGGCGCCGAACGGAGGGGCTGAACCGGCCGCCTGGGCCTCCGAGGGGCGGCCTCGGCGCGGCCGAGGAGTACGCGGCGTGGCTCGCGCGCGTGGCGCACCTCGAGGAAGGGTCGATCCACGCGTTCGAGCGACTCGCCGACGAGCTCGCCGCGCATGGCGCGCCCGCCGCGCTCGTGACCGCCGCACGCGCCTCGGCACGCGACGAGGCCCGGCACACGGAGGCGATGAGCGCCCTCGCGCGGGCCTCGGGGGCCACGCCACGCCCCGCCACCCTCGAGGCGTCGGGGGTGCGCTCGCTGTTCGCCATCGCGCTGGAGAACGCGGTCGAGGGCTGCGTCCGGGAGACGTTCGGCGCGCTGGTGGGCCACCACCAGGCCCTCGCCGCCGAGCACGAAGAACTTCGTGTCGCCATGGGCTCGATCGCCGAGGACGAGACCCGCCACGCAGCGCTGAGCTGGGAGGTCGCGGCCTGGCTCGCGCCCCGGCTCTCGGCCTCCGAGCTCGCCGAGATCCAGACCGCGCAGCGTGACGCGGTCGAGGCCATGCGCCGGGAGGCCCTCGCGCCGCAGCCGGTCTCGTTCGCTGCGCACGCCGGACTGCCCTCGCCGCCGACCGCGGCCCGCCTCATCGACCAGCTCCGCGACACCCTCTGGAGCTGAGCCCCGCGGATGGCCCGGGCCCAGCGGGAGCCCGACCCGGCCCCTCGACGCGGCCCCGCCCGGCCCTCGCGGGACGCGCGCAGGCGACGTGCCTCCGCCGTGGCCTCCGGTAGGATGCGCGCCCTCGACGCGCCCTCGCTCGATTCGACTCCCACGACGGTTCGCCCGTGAACTCCGCCCTCGCCCACGACACCCGCGCCCTCGCCCTGGAGCTCCACCAGCTGCTCGCCGAGCTGGATCGCAGCCGCTTCCGCTGGCGGGAGTTCTCGTCCCCCCTGCGTGCGAGGCTCACGCAGCTCCGCACGCACCTCGGAGAGTTGACGCGCCGCGAGGACGAAGCGGGCCCCCTCCGCGGTCCCATCGACGCGCTCCGGGACGCCGTGGAGAGCCACGCGCCCGCCTCCGACGGACGTCGGGAGTGGCTCGCGTTCAGAGCGCAGATCCTGCCGGCGTACGAATCCCTCGCCGCGGCGTTGCGCGCGTCCTCCATCCACGTCCCGAGCCTGCGACCGAAGAACTACGTCCGGAACGCGTACCACGTCGCGAGCGCCGCCGGTTCGCTCGCCCTGCTCGAGATGGCGCCCTCGTGGACGATCGTCATCGCCGTGGGGTGGGCCTTCGCGGCGTCGGCGTGGACGATGGAGCTGACCCGTCGCCTCGACCCTCGCATCAACACCCTGCTCATGCGCCTCTTCGGACCCGTGGCCCATCCGCACGAGGCGCACCGCGTGAACTCGGGCACCTGGTACGTGTCCGCGATGGCGGTGCTCGCGATGACCCGGGAGCCGGTCGCGTGCGCGCTCGCCCTGACCACGCTGGGGGCGGGCGATCCCGTGGCGGCGATCGTCGGGCGGCGCTGGGGACGGCGCGCCTGGAAGAACGGCCGCACGGTGGAGGGCTCGACCGCGTTCGTGGTGGCCTCGGTGCTCGTCGGCGCGCCGTGGGTCGCGGCCATGCATGGCGTGGGTCTCGGCGCGGCCGTGGGCAGCGCGCTCGCCGCCGCCCTCGCCGGTGCGTTCGCCGAGCTGCACAGCCGGCACATCGACGACAACCTCTCGATCCCCGTCCTCGCATGGGCGGGCGCGATGGCCGGAGGCGCCCTCGCCGCCAGCGTCGGAGGCTGAGTCCTCGGCCGACGCGGGGGCCGGCGCCCTCACCGCTTCATCAGCTCGACGAGCAGCGCCCCCGACCCGCCGAGCGGCGCAGGGGCGGTGATGAACCCGAGCGTGAGCGGGGCGGCCTCCCCCCGGCTCAGCACCTCGACGACGACGTCCTGCAGCACGGCGGTGCCCTCCGAGTGGTTGCCCTTGCCGTGGATGATCAGCAACCGCTTCAGGCCCGATCGCTGCGCGTCGCGCACGAAGCGCGCGAGGCGAGGGCCCGCCTCCGCGGCCCGCAGGCCGTGCAGATCGAGCGTCGCCTCGGGGCCCACCGTCGCCCGCCGAAGCGCATCGAGGATCGAGGGCTTGCTGTCCCGCCTCAGGCCCTGAGCCCAGTCGGGCTCCCGGTGCACGTCGATCGGCGCCCCGGTGCGCACGAGCGCGGCCAGACGCGCACGGGCCACCGAGTCGCGGCCCCGCTCCTCCTCGGTCGGAGGCGCCGCCGGCGCGGCGACCGCGCCGACGCGAACCGGTCGACGTCCGTCGAGGGGGCGGACGCCCGAGAGCGCGTCGAGGAACGCCGTCCGATCGTGCCCCTTGAGCGACTCGCTCGGACGCGCGAGGTCCCGGGTCGGCGCGAGGGGCTGGATCGTCGAGGGCGTCCGCGCGGCCAGCGCGACCGGGGCCGTGGCTTCGACGCGGGCCTTGGGCACGGTCGCCGGAGGCGCGACCTTCACGCCGGAGAGCAGCGCGCCGAGTCCGGTCGCGACCGGTCCGGGTGCCTTCCAGGCGAACGGCGCCTCCTCGTCCGGCGCATCGGTCTTCGACTTCTTCTTTCGGGCCATCGAGGGCGTGGACGATAGCGCGAAGCGCTGCGTCAGGGGAGCCGCAGCGCCGCCTCCAGACGGTCTGCGCGCGCCGCGGAGCGCACCCAGCATCCGACGTCGAACGCGAGCAGCGCTACCCCCTGCGCCGCCATCGCGATCCCGTACCCTTCGAGCCCGGGCTCCGGAGGCGTCAGCAACCCCGCGAGGACCGCGAGCAGCGCACCCGTCGCGACGTAGAAGACGTCGAGGCCGGTGTTGAGCGCGAAGATCGCCGCCGAGCCACGGTGGTCCCGGACGAGCCCGGTCCAGCGCGCCCGCAAGGCCGGGCCCTCGAGTCCGCGCTCTCGCTCGATGGCCCGCGCGTCGCCCCCGTCGACGTCGAGCAGCGTGAACGAGAGCGCGGCGTTCACGACACCCCAGCCGAGGGTCCCGAGGCCCGCCCCGAGCGCGGCCGGATCGGCATGTCCGACCGCGGCGAGCACCCCTCCTCCGACCACGGAGGCGAGCCCGAGGCCGAGGATGGTCCAGCCCTCGTCTCGCCGCTCGTCTCGGTCCTGCAGGCGCAGCGTCGCGAGCAGACCACCGCCCTCGAGCGGCGCGTCCGGGCCCGCGAAGGCCGCCCCCTCGGAGGCCGTCCCATCCGCGCCGAGGGCGACGTCCGCGGCGGGATCGTCCGCACGGACGAACGACGGCGCGACGAGCGAACCGCCCACGAGGAGCGCCACGATCCATGGGTTCATGCGCATGCGAGCATACCTTCCAGATCTGCAGGTCGCGTGCTAGAGAGCGGCGCCTTTCGGGACCGTCCCGTCGGCGCGGAGGTGGGAATGACCCAGGATCGGCAGACCGCGGTCGCAGCGCTCGACGCCCAGTGCACGCGTCTTCGACGCGATATCCTCGAGATGATCACGGAGGCGGGCAGCGGCCATCCCGGCGGCTCTCTCTCGGCGGTCGACCTGATCGCGACGCTCTACGCGCACCACCTGCGCCAGGGTGCCGCCCGCGCCTCGGATCCGACCCGTGACCGCTTCGTCCTCAGCAAGGGGCACGGCGTGCCGGCGCTCTACGCCGTCCTCGCGGAGCACGGCTACTTCCCGCACGCAGACCTCAAGAGCCTGCGCAAGCTCGGCTCGCCGCTCCAGGGGCATCCGGTCGTCGGCACGGTGCCGGGCATCGAGGCCTGCACGGGCTCCCTCGGCCAGGGGCTCTCGGTCGCCGTCGGCATGGCGCTCGCCGCCCGGCTCGACGGCCACGACGCGCGCACGTGGTGCTTGATGGGCGACGGCGAGATCCAGGAGGGGCAGGTCTGGGAGGCGCTCATGAGCGCCAGCAAGTTCCGCCTCGACAACCTCGTCGGCATCCTCGACTTCAACAAGGCGCAGATCGACGGCCTGGTGAAGGACGTCATGCCGATCGAGCCCGTCGAGGACAAGGCCCGCTCCTTCGGCTGGCTGACCCGGCGGATCGACGGCCACGACTTCGAGCAGATCCTTTCCGCCTATGCGTGGGCGGAGGTGCCCGAGGGGCTGCCGAAGCTGATCGTGGCCGACACGATCAAGGGCAAGGGCGTGTCGTTCATGGAGAGCGACCTGGTGAAGTGGCACGGCGTGGCGACGACCCGGGAGCAGCTCGAGAAGGCCCTCTCGGAGCTGAGCGTGAAGGGAGCAGGTCGATGAGCGAGCGGAAGCCCAAGGCGTCTCGGCAGGCGTTCGGCGAGGCCCTCGCCGACCTCGGCGCGACCCACCCCCACATCGTCGTCCTCGACGCCGACCTGGCCAAGAGCACCAAGAGCGAGCTGTTCGCCACGAAGTTCCCCGAGCGCTTCGTCGAGTGCGGCATCGCCGAGCAGAACATGGTCGGTGTCGCCGCAGGCCTCGGCCTCGCGGGCAAGAACGCGTTCTGCTGTTCGTTCGCGTGCTTCGTCGCGGGCCGCTTCGAGACGATCAAGATCTCGGTCGCCTACTCCGGCGGCAACGTGAAGATCGTGGGGACCCACGCCGGCGTGGGCATCGGCCCCGACGGCTACTCGCAGATGGGGCTCGAGGACCTCGCGCTGATGCGGACCCTGCCGACGATGCAGGTGTTCCAGCCCTCGGACGAGGTCGAGACCCGCCAGATCATGGAGTACCTCGCCTCGCACGACGGCCCGGCGTACCTCCGCCTCACCCGGCAGGAGCTCACGCCGATGCACGGCCCCGAGTACCGGTTCGTGCCGGGCAAGATCGACGTCCTCGCCGAGGGCAAGGACGTGGCGATCTTCGCGACCGGCGGTCCGGTCATGCACGCGATGGCGGCGCGCGCAGCGCTGGCCGCGGACGGCATCGACGCGGCCGTCATCAACGTGCCGTCCATCAAGCCCCTGGACCACGACGGCATCGCCGCGTGGGCGACGAAGGTGCCGCTCTTCGTGAGCGTGGAGGACCACAACGTCCTCGGCGGCATGGGCGGCGCGGTCGCCGAGGTGCTCGCGTCGGTCCCGCGCAGCGCGCGACTGCATCGCCACGGCATCCTCGACGTGTTCGGCGAGAGCGGAGAGCCGGAGGACCTCTACCGCAAGTTCCGCCTCGACGGCCCCGGCATCACGGCCGTGGTGCGCGAGGCCCTCGGCCGCTGACGACCGCGGCCCTCGGCCGCTGAC
>CAIKNO010000488.1 GCA_903828805.1 uncultured Sandaracinus sp.
AGGCGCTCCGAACCCCGAAGGCGCTCCGAACCCCGAAGGCGCTCCGAACCCCGAAGGCGCACCGGACCCCACAGGCGCTCCGAACCCCACGGGGGCCGCGGAGTTCGGTCCGGCGGACGGCGCCGCGACCGGGGGAGGAAGCGACGCTTCGCCGCCCACGCCAGACGGTCCTACGACGCCTGCCGGTGGAGTCGCAGCCGAGAAGCTGCGAGGCGCGTGGGCCGCATCGCGAGGCAACTCAGCTCCGCATCCCAGGCAGAACTTGTAGTGGTCCTGATTCTCCTTGCCGCAACGGGGGCAGACGATCACTGCGCGCTCCTCGCGAGGAGAGGGTCATTTCCCTCTCGGGCGACCGCCACGATACGCAGAACCGGGGTGGGGGGTCAAGCTTCCAGGGTTTCGAGACGAGGTGCGCCTTGGCCGTCGAAGCGGTGTCCCGTAAGCTACCGCCCTCTCCGGCCGGTCATGCAGCGAGCCCCCGAACCCTCACCGGCCGCCGGCCCGCTCGCGGCAAGCGCCGAGCACGATCCGCTCGTGGGCACGACGCTCGCCGGGAAGTACGTGATCGGGGCGCTGATCGGGGAGGGCTCCACCGGTCGCGTGTACCGCGCGGAGCAGCATCCCCTGGGCAAGGAAGTCGCCGTCAAGGTGCTCCATCGGCACCTCGGCGGGAACCAGCGCATCGCCACCCGGTTCCATCGCGAGGCCCGCGCGGCCTGCCGCCTGTCCCATCCGAACTCGCTCCAGGTCGTCGACTTCGGTGCCACCGCGGACGGGACCTTGTACCTGGCGATGGAGCTTCTCGACGGGGAAGACCTGCAGACGGTCATCGACCACGACGTTCCGTTCTCACCGGCGCGGATCGCCGCGTTGCTCGTCCCGGTGCTGCGCGCGGTGGAGGAGGCCCATCGGTCCGGCATCATCCACCGCGACCTGAAGCCCGAGAACCTCGTCATCCAGAGCGACAAGAGCGGGCGAGAGCACGTCAAGGTGTGCGACTTCGGCATCGCCAAGATCCTCGACGGAGACGACGGCACCAGCATCACCGTCGACGGGTTCGTGTGCGGCACGCCCGAGTACATGGCGCCGGAGCAAGGCCGAGGGGACGCCATCGACCATCGCAGCGACCTCTACGCAGCCGGGGTGATCCTCTACCAGATGCTCGTCGGAGCCCTGCCGTTCCAGGGCGAGAGCGCCCTGGGGACCATCACGCGGCACGTGACGGATCCGCTCGTCCCTCCGCGAATTCGGCGTCCAGACCTCGGCATCCCCCCCGTTCTCGAAGCGGTCTGCGTCCGTGCGTTGAGCAAGAACCCGAAGGACCGCTTCGCGACGGCCGAGGAGATGGCGGACGCCCTGCAGCGCGCGGTGCGCGCGCTCGGAACGGACGCGGACACGCGCCTCGGCGAGGGAGCCTTCACCGAGGCGACGAGCCCGCCCTCCGCCATGGCCACGACGGGCGCCGCCGCGACGGGCGCCGCCGCGACGGGCGCCGCCGCGGAGCCTGCCCCGGCGTCGTTCGAGCCCCGGGACTCGACGACACCTATCTCGGTCTCTCGCGCACGAACGGCGCGCCGTGCGGCGGTTGTGCTCGGCGCGGTCGCCCTGTGCGCAGCGGCCGTGTGGGGCGTGGCCACCGCGGTGATTCCCCATGCTCCGTCCTCCTCAACGGAGACCGCGCGGCACCGCGGGGCGCCGGCACGGCCTCCGGTCGTTGCGCAGCCGGTCGATCCCGGCGGCGGCTCCGGCGGCACGGCGGACCACGACGTCGCCGTGCTGCCGTCCGGGGCGCAGGGGCCTTCGTCGCGTTCGGCCGCGGACGCCGGCGCGTTCTCACGCCAGCCGAGTCCTCCACGGACGGCGCCCGCCCGTCTCCTGCCTGCGGTTCGGCCCTCGTCGGAGCGCGCCGACGTCGCGGCCCCCGCTCGGGCTGCGCCGTCCGTCGCGCCGATCCCCGCCGCGCCGCCCGAGGGGCCGAGCCCGGCCGCCCGCGCGTTCGCCGAGGGCCGCCGGCTCTTCCTGGCCAACGACGTCCCCGCCGCGATCCGGCAGTTCGAACGCGCAGCGTCGCTCGTCCCCCGGGATGCGGAGGTCCAGAAGCAACTGGCCAGAGCGTACATGCGCGAAGGCGACGTGGAGCGGAGCCTGAACTCCTACAGGCGCTACCTGACGCTCGCACCGGAGGCCCCTGACCGCGCGATCGTCGAGCGAATCATCCAGCAGCATCAGGGTCCCTGAAAAGCGTCGACCCGGACGCCACCGGCGTCCGGGCCCTCGCGTTCGGGCAGCCACGTCGGGCGCCGACCGCCCTCAGGCGCTCGGCTCGACAGATGTCACATGCGTCAGGAGGTCTGTTCGATGCGGAGCAGCTGCTGCCCCAGGAACAGGTAGTCGCCGTGGCTCAACTCGTGCTCGCCGCGAACGCGGACGAAGGTCCCGTTGCGCGATCCCAGGTCGCTCACCGTGAAGGTGCCGTCGGAGCCGAGCTCGATCTTGGCGTGGCGCCCCGAGAGATACTGGTCGTCCGGGAAGTTCATCTCGCTGTCTTCACGGCCGACCTGGACCCGGGACTCGCGCGCGCAGTGCACCATGCCATCGCCGCCGCCGCGGAGGACCTGGACCACCCGGAACGGGCTCGGGCGCTTCGGCGACGAGTAGAAGTACGTCTGATCGGCGTCCGGCGCCGCGGTGTCCTTGGGCGTCGAGTCGAGCCGGAGGAGCTGCTCACCGCAGAGGATGTGCTCGCCCGGCGCGAGATGCGCGGCTTGGCGGATCCGCACGTACACCCCGTTCGTGCTGCCCTCGTCCCGCACCACCAGCTTGTCGCCGCGGTAGATGAAGTTCGCGTGACGGTCGCTGATGAACGGATCGTTCGGGAACGGAATCTGCGCGTTCGTGCGCCCCGCCACGTGCTCCGAGCCCTGCAGAAGGTAGCTGAGACCGTCGGCCCCATCGGTGCCGCGGATCAGGACGAGGCGCGCCTTTCCTGGGGCTTGCATCGACCCGAAGAAATCGACTTTGCGCTCCAGGGAGCCGTCCGGGACCGTCGTGCCGCAGGCGCCGCAGAACTTGTGTCCCGGGGGGACGGGCGAGCTGCACTCCCGGCAGACGTAGTACCGATTCTGCTCCATCGTTTCCTCCTGCGAAGGCGTCGCGGCCTGGATCGAAACTTCGAGATCGGGACGGGAGGCGTCTCGCTCCCCCGTGGTGTCCGCCGCAGCGGTGAGTCCGACGAGAAAAAGAGCCTTACCGCACCCGACACACCGGCCCCCATCGAGTCGGTTGAGCCGGTCGCAATCGCCACATGCGATCCCGACATCGTGGTCCATCGAAGCTGTCACGTGCTGCCAAGGCCGGGGCGCGGATCGCCTTGGTTCGGAAGGTTGTAAGCCAGCCCAGCGCCGGCCGTCAACGAAGCGCGCGGAACTCGCATCGGACGACGGCCCGACTCGACCGGGCCTCGGCCGTCGTGAAGGCGCCTCAGAGGCAGAACCCTCGGGCGGCGTCGCACGTCCGGCCCTCCGGGCACGACTCGACGTCGGAGCACGGGAGATGACAGGTCCGAGCATCGCCCCCCGCGGGGTCGAAGCACGCCCCGACGACGAGGCCAGCCCCCGCCGCCGCACCGAGCGGCGCGCAGTCCGCGTCCGACGCGCACGGCGACGCCGCGAACGCCGCGCGGACGCCGGTGCACGACGCGCCGAGGCGGGGCACGCAGAGCATGGCCGCCGCATCGCACTCGAAGCCGCTGGGACAACCTTCGACGGGACATTCCGCCAGACACACGCGCTCGGCGACGTCCGACCGCGGCAGACAGCGCAACGACGCGCCGCCCATGCAATCGAAGTCGGCGTTGCAAGGTGAGCACACGGCGGGGGGACCGAACGCAACGCAGGTCCCGAGCCCCACGTCGCAGATCGGAACCGGGCCGCCGCATTGGTCGGCCCTCTCGCACTGAAGGCATGCACCGCCCCGGCAGATCGGACGGGATGGATCACAGGTGACCGAGGCGCATGGGTCCGGCGGCCCCGCGTCGACGGGCGCGCCTGCGTCGCGCACGCCCGCCACGCAGACGCCTTCGCTGGAGCAGGTCTCGAGGAGACCACAAGGGTGCCCCGAATCGCAGCGCGCGAAGCAGCGGCCGTCGAGACAGACTTCGTCGACGTCGCACGCGCCGAGCCCGCTGTCCCCTTCCCCGCACTCGAGCCCCGCATCGCGGCCTGCCGGTGGAAACGTGGGCAGCGTCGGGCCGCAGCCGGCGAGCGACAGACACGGGAGCAGGCTCATCCACGCCATGAAACGCATCGTGGCGGGAGCCTAACATGACTCCGCCGCGGATCGTGCCTCGACCGCGCACCCGTCTGGACTACCCTAGCGCCCTGATGGCCATTCACCTGATGGGCGCCGTTGTCGCCCGCGCCCCAGGCGCCCGCTACTTCGACAGCCTTCGCTTTGCGGAGATCGCTCCGCGGCGTCCCCTCCCCCGTCCCTCCGTCTTCTCGCGGTGGCGAGAATCCGCGCCGACGCAGGCGCGCTTCACCTTGCTCGCACCGCCCGAGATGTGGCGGACCTCGCAGGGGGCGTTCCGCGACGACCCGAAGACGTCCGCCGGGGCGAAATGGCTCGTCGAGTCGGGCACCGCGCTCGCCGCAGACGCCATCGTCGTCTCGACGGGGGCCGATCTGACCCCGGGCCCGCGGGACCGCGAACGCCTCGCCCGCTGGGCCGGGCACCTTCTGTCGCGGAGTCAGCGCCCGGTCGTGTGGCAGCCCGGGGGACTCTGGGAGAGCGAAGACGCCGAGGGGCTCGCCACGTCGCTCGGCCTCGTCTGCGCCTTCGATCCGCTCGAAGGTCCCGCCCCCGCAGGCCCCATCGCGTACGCCCGTGTTCGAGCCCTGGGCGCGCGGGCCCGCCTCGGGGACGGGTTGCTCCGTTCGATCGTCGACGTGCTGTCGGAGGCCTCGGCCGAGACCGTCTACTTGGCGATCGAGGCGGAAGATGCGGTGAGAAAGGCTCGCCGGACGTCGGACATCCTCGAAGCCCTGGCCGCCGGCGGCGGGGGTGGACAGCTGCGCAGAGCCGGCGGACTCGTGGTCGACCTCGGGGACGAGGACGAGGACGAGGACGCAGACGACGACGACGCGGAC
>CAIKNO010000489.1 GCA_903828805.1 uncultured Sandaracinus sp.
GGCCGCCGACGCGACGGCCTGGTACGCCGAGGCCGTGGAGCTGTCGCCCGACGCGCGCGAGGTCTACGACGAGGCGCTCGGGCGCCTCGCGCAGCTGGTGGAGGCGGGGCTCTTCGGTTCGGAGTCGAACATCGGGCGGGTGCGCGCGATCGGTCGTGACGCCGCCCGCATCCTCGCGTGGCGGACGGCGCGCTGGCCGGAGGACCCGCCGGCGGTCACCGCGAGCGAGCTCGACTACCACCTCGCGCGTGCTGAACTTTCGGACGGCCACGTGCGGGCGGCCCGTGCCCGCCTCGAGGCCAGCCTCGCTTCGAACCGGAGCCGCGAGGCGCTGGTGGAACTGGCGCGGCTCGAGTGGCTCACGGGGCCGCCATCGCGGGCGGTCGCGTTGTACCAGGAGGCGCTCGATCGGAGCTCGCAGCAGGGGGCGGCCGCGTCGTTCGAGCGCGCGGAGCTCCTCGAGCGTCTGGGCGACGCGTTGCGGACGGCGGGCGACGAGGGCGCCGCGCGGGCGGCGTACACGCGGGCCCTCGGGCTTCTCCGGCCCCTGGCCGATCAGGGCGAGGACGCGGCGCGCGCGCTCGTCCGGGTTCGGATCGGCGTGCTCTCGCTGCGCACGGGGGCGACCTCGGACGGCGCGGCCTCGTTTCGCGCGGCGATCGACGTGACCCCGGGCTGGCGCGAGCCCTACCTGCTCGCGCTCGCGCATCTCGTCGTCGGCGCGCCGGACGTCGAGCTCGCGGAGGATCTGCACCATCGGGCGCAGGTCGGCGTCGCGCTCGAGCCGGAGTGGCGCGTGTACTTCGCGCTGTGGGTGCAGATCATCGAGGGCCGCGCGGGTCGGCCCGTCGGCGAGGACGTCCTGCGGATCCTGAGAGAGCAGTCGGAGCGCGCGGGCTGGCACGGCCGGCTCGCGGCGTTCGGCGTGGGCACGCTCTCCGAGGCGGCGCTCTTCGAGGCGGCGACCACGCCCGGGGAGCGCTGCGAGGCGGCGTTCTACGCCGGCGCGCGAAAGCTCGTCGCGGGGGACCTCGCGGGCGCCCGGGCGCTCCTGACCTCGGCCATCGACACCGGCATGGTCGGCTACTTCGAGCTCGCGATGGCGCGCGAGCTCCTGTCGACGATGCGGTGACCCGTCAGGCGCGGGGCGGCGCCATCGTGCGCACCGCAGGCCGAGCGGAGAAGGCGACGACCCGGAGGCCTGGCCGAAGCGCAGGGACCCTCAGTCGAATCGATAGCCCACGCGGACCGTCGCGCCGAGGGTGAACGCGCCCGCCCCGTTCGTGAGGGTCCCCAGCTCGGGGAGCGCGACCTCGACCTGCAGATGCTCGACGGGCACCCACGTCGCGATGGCGCCTGCCCGCAGCGTGAACCCCGGGTCACGTCCGCCGGTGAACGCGAACGCTGCGCCGGCCTCCAGGCTGACGCCGAGGTGGATGGGCAGCACGAAGGGGGTCCACTGATAGACCCCTCCGGCCACCACCCCGATGCCGCCGAACACGCCGAGCACCACGTCGAGCCCCGCCCGCAGCTCGAGCCCCGCGACGCCGGGCACCATCCGCCCGACGCGCGCCTGCAGGAGCGAGAAGCCGCCGCCGGTGCTCTGCTGGCCCACCACGACTCCGTCGACGATGCGCGGCCGCTGTCCGAAGCCGGCCGCGAACGCGCCCTCGACGCCGACGGCGACGAGCCACGCGCCGTCGTGGCCGTAGGTCGCGCGCCCCTCCCACGCCTGCTGCGCGCGCCGCGCTTCGGCCTGCGCTTCTCGCGCGGCGGCCTCCGCGCTGCGTCGCGCGTCCTGCTCGCGCTGCCGGGCCTCCTCCTCGAGCCGCGCGCGCTCCGCGGCCTCCTGCCGGGCGCGCTCGGCCGCCGCGGCCTCGGCCTCGGCGCGGGCCTCGGCCTCCCGACGGGCGCGGGCTGCGGCCTCCTCGGCCTCGAGGTCCACGATCCCCGTGAGGCGAACCGCGTCCTGCCCGAGCCCCTCGGGCCGCACCATCGAGCGGAGCACGTCGGTCAGCCGCGCGTCTTGCTCCTGCTCGGCGACCTCGACCTCGAGCTCCTCCATGCGCTGGGTGGGCTGGTAGCCGACCGTCAAGTGCAGGCGGTACTCGCCGGTGCCCGGTGTCATCACCGCGAGGACCACGTACGTCGCGCCGGCCGCGGTCGCGACCCCGCCCATCTCGGCCGCCGTCTGCGGGCGGCGCGCCGCGAGGCCGCCCGGCGCGCCTTGGACCTCGAGGCCGAGTCCCTGGAGCACCGTCACCAGGCGCTCTTCCAGGTCGTCGCTCCGGCGGGTGTCCCGTGTCCCGGTGACGGGATAGAGCACGGCCCTGCCGTCGGCCCGCGCGAGGCCCGGGACGGCGCCCGCGACCAGGGCTGTGCACACCACGACGAGTCGGAACAGGAACCCTGGCTTCACGGCGCTTCTCCCCGCGGCCGAGGACGCCGCGCGCGCGGGCCGCCGACCTCTCGACAGCGATGCTCTACCGCGCCGGGGCGAGGGCGTCGAACGCCGCGACGACCTCGGCGGGGGCTTGCACCAGCTCGATCAACACGCCCTCGCCGCTGCGCGGATGCGCGTCGTCGCCGCGCGGGTGAACGAAGCACACGTCGTGTCCCGAGGCCCCGCGTCGGATGCCGCCCGGCGCGAAGCGCAGGCCTCGTGCATCCAGCCACGCGACGGCCGCTGCGAGATCGTCGACCCAGAGCCCCACGTGGTTCAGCGGTGGCTCGTTCACGCGGGGCTTCCGCGCCGGGTCGAGCGGCTGCATGAGGTCGACCTCCACGGCGAACGGGCCGCGGCCGGCCAGGCAGATGTCCTCGTCGACGTTCTCGCGCTCGCTGCGGAAGCTGCCCACGGGGGTGAGTCCCAGCAGGTCCACCCAGAGCGCCCGCAGCGCGCCCTTGTCGGGCGCGCCGAGCGCCACTTGCTGGATGCCGAGCACGCGGAAGGGTCGGTCGTTCATCGCCCGAACATACACCCTTGTCGGGCCTGCTCCCCCGCGGCATGTTCGCCCGCGTGTCGCGCAAGATCTCGCTCACCGGCGTGAAGCCGACCCACGTCCCCCACCTCGGCAACTACCTGGGCGCCATCCGCCCCGCGCTGCGGCTGACCGAGGAGTACACCGGCTATTATTTCATCGCCGACTACCACGCGCTGACCACGGTCCGGCAGCCCGGGTTGCTGCGCGCCGCGATCCACGACGTCACCGCGACCTGGCTCGCGTGCGGCCTCGATCCGGCGACGACCTTGCTCTACCGGCAGAGCGCGGTGACCGAGGTGTTCGAGCTCGCGTGGGTGCTCTCGTGCATGGTCGCCACCGGCCAGCTCGAGCGGGGCCATGCGTACAAGGACGCCCTCGGCCGCGGCGAGGCCCCGAGCGCCGGCGTGTTCTACTACCCGGTCTTGATGGCGGCCGACATCCTGCTCTACGACACCGACGTCGTCCCGATCGGCGCCGACCAGAAGCAGCACCTCGAGCTCGCGCGGGACATGGCGCAGCGCCTCAACCATCTCTACGGCGAGGGCACGGTCGTCGTCCCCGAGGCCCGCATCACCGAGGCCCCGCTGGTGCCGGGGATCGACGGCCAGAAGATGAGCAAGAGCCGCGGCAACGGCGTCCCGCTCTTCGCCGACGACAAGGA
>CAIKNO010000490.1 GCA_903828805.1 uncultured Sandaracinus sp.
AGCCAGCGCTGTTCGTTTTTATCGGCTTCGGCATAGATCGCCTTGGCGTGGGCTTTTTTTAGCGCTTCGGCCTGCGGGATGCTCACGCGCAGCCCGGCAGCCAGGTCGTTTGTCAGGTGGTCGCCCCCCACGGCTATCACTCCCGCGCGCTTCGAAGCGCAGATGACCTGGCTCCGAGCTCGCGTGCAGTTCGCTACGCTTGATGAGGTGCTCCTCGCGCGCGGCACGAGCACTTCCACGCCGCGTTGTGTCGTGACCTTCGACGACGGCTACCGCGACGCGCTCGTTGCAACGCGCCTGGGAGTCCCCGTGACCGTCTTCGCGGTCGCGGCGCACACCGGGGATGCGAGCGAGCCTCTTTGGTTCGACCGCTACTACGACGTACTTCACAGAGCGCGTCGTCGTGATGGAGTCTCTCTCTGCGAGCTCTCACTCAAGGGCACAGCGCGCGCTCCGTCGATCGACGAAGACCTCCGTTGGTGGGTGCGCGGCCCGCTCAAGGAGCACCTCCAGACGTTGCACGATACCGAGCGAACGCATGCCCTCGATGCGCTTGCGAAGGCCCTCGACGTAGATGGCTGCACGACGGCGAGCGAGCTCTACCTCACGCGATCAGAGCTTCGAGAACTTTCGCTGGCGGGGCACGTCGTCGGCGGGCACGGCGAGACGCACACGCGTCTTACGCAGCTCGACGATCACGCGCTCTCGCAGGAACTCCTCGCGTCGCAGGCGCTGCTCGACGAAGTCGCCCCCGCGAGGATGCGCCTGTTCTGCTACCCCGATGGGGCCCACGACGCGCGCGTCGACGAGGCGAAGAGGAGGGCCGGCTTCGTCGCTGCGTGTACGGTCGAGACAGGGGCTTTCGTGGGAACGACGAACACGTTCGCGATCCCACGCATGCTCATGCGAGACGTACTGCCCGGCGACTCGCGGTGGCCCCTCGAACTCGCGTCGTTGCCCAGCCTCTTCGACACGGAGACGCCTCGATGAGGATCCTCGGTCTCGGCGGTCTCGACCATAACGCGTCGGCCTCGGTGCTCGACGATGGGGAGCTCACATCGTTCTTGGAGCTCGAACGCGTTACGCGCCAGAAGAACCAGGGCCTCAGCGATCCCGATGCGCTCGGTGCTCTCCTCGATCGCCTCGCGGTCCACGAGGTCGACCACATTGCGATCGCCGATCTCGCAGAGCATCAACAGCGTGAGGGGTGGCTAATGCCCTACCTCTCGCAGCGCTTCGGAGACGCGTCGTGGTCGGTGCACGGCCATCACCACAGCCACCTCGCGTGCGCGTTCGTCGCGTCGCCCTTCGAGCGTGCCACCGTGCTCTCGCTCGATGGAAAGGGCGACGGTTGGAGCGCCGCCGCGGGCGTTGCGTCACGCGAGGGCGGGCTGACTGTCGAAGCGTTCGTTCCATCGGCGCACTCCATCGGCCGGCTCTGGTGGGCGGCGAGCGAGTACGCGGGCCTCCCCGGACATCACTCGGCAGGGAAGACGATGGCGCTTGCTGCGTATGGCGAACCCCGTTTCGTCGAGGCCCTTGTTCGACACGCTGCGCACGCACCCGACGGTGGGTTTCGGTTCATGCCCGGCGAAGAGCACCCCGACATCTTTCGACAGGTCGCTCGCATCGTCGCATGGATGGAGCGGGTGACGGGCACCCCCGCAGCGACGGCGCGCACACACGATCGCGCGCACTGCGACATGGCCGCTAGCGTTCAACACCTGACCGAGAGCCTCGTCGAACACTTCGTCGCGGCCGCTGTGCGACGCACGGGCGTAAGGAACGTGTGTCTCGCGGGAGGCGTCGCCCTCAACGGCCTCGTCAACCAACGGCTCGTCGCGCGAAGGGGCGTCGACACGCTGTACGTGCCGCCTTGCACCGATGATCGTGGGCTCTCGCTCGGCGCTGCATCTCTCGCCGCATGGAAGCTCCGCGGGAAGGTGCGCGCCGCAAGCGCAGCCCTCTCGCCGTACCTCGGGCCACCCCCGTTGGCGCCTGCGAAGGAGTCCCGCGACGAGGTCGACGAGATCGCTGCTCGCCTCGTGCGGGGGGAGGTGCTCGGCTGGTACGAGGGGCGCGATGAGGTTGGACCCCGCGCACTTGGGCATCGAAGCATTCTCGCGTCGCCGCGCTTTCCCTGGATGCGCGATCACATGAACGAGCGTGTGAAGCGGCGCGAGCCGTTTCGACCCTTCGGCTGTTCGGTGCTGCGCGAGGAGGTCGGCGCCTGGTTCGACTGCAACGAGGACTCGCCCTACATGCTGCGCATCGTCGCGGCCCGCGCCGAGCGCAGCCACGAGATCCCCGCGGTGCTGCATGTCGATGGCACCTCGCGCCTGCACACGGTGACGCCTGGCGACACGCCGAGGCTCGCCGCGTTGCTCTCGCGTCTGCACGAGTTGGGGCACCCGCCGATGCTGCTCAACACGTCGCTCAACGGTCGGGGCGAACCCATCGCCCACACCGTAGAAGATGCACTGAAGAGCGCGAAGGAGCTCGCCCTCGATGGCCTCGTCGTCGAGGGGCGCCAACACCGAGAAGGAGCGGCGCGATGAACGGCGCACGCGAAGAGTTCGAGCGTTCGGGCCTCGTGATCGTTCGAGGGCTTCTGCGGGAGGAGGTCGTGGGCTCACTGCGCCGATGCTTCGATGTGCTCGAATCGCGCGGCGTGCCGACCTCTCGTCAGGTGCTCTACACGCACCGGGACCCGAACGGCGTTCGCGGCGACCTCGGCGCGCTGATGCAACAGTGGCTCAACCCGCATCGCATCGTCGGAGATGGAAACACGGCGGAGCCGATGCGCGACCTTCGCGAACTGGTCGTTGAGTTCGCCGGTCGCTCGCTCGTTCCGTTTCAAGACGTGCTGATGTCGAAGCGGGCCACACATCGGGAGTTTCCCTGGCATCAAGATGAGCCGTTCTGGCCGGTAGACTGCGTGTGGGGAGCGATCGTGTGGGGCGCGCTCGACCCGACGGACGGCTCCAACGGGGCCGTGGAGTTCGCTGTCGGGAGCCACCTCGGCGAGGAGGGCCCCGCGGTGGATCTGCATACCGGTGTCGCTCAAGATGGGGCGCCCGGTGAACTGCCTGATCCACACCGATTTGAGATCATCCGCCCGACGCTCGCGCCCGGTGATGCGGTGATCTTTCACCCGCGCATGCTGCACCGATCGGGGGAGAACGCCTCGGGGCGCCTCCGTCGTGCGTGGGCGAGCACATGGCTCTCAACCGACTCTCGGTGGAACCGCGATCGCGCTCCTCGTCACCCGCTCGCCTCTCGCGCCGCGCAAGGCGCGCCTCTCGGTGAGATCGCGCTCTTCGGAGGCGCGACATGCGGCGATTGACCTGGCTCGTCGGGCCGCCAGGAGCAGGCAAGAGCACGTATGCGCGGCGCGTCGGAAGGCAGACGCGCGTCGTGGAGTTTACCGCGATGCTCGGGCCGCTCGTGGACCCGCTGAGACTGCGACGCGGCGTGCTCACCGCGAACTCCCACCTCGTCGCCGCGGTGCGCGCGGTGGAGTTGCACCCGGACAACGCCGCGTGTCCGCCGTTGCTCGTCGTTGCGGGGTTGGTCCCCGAGTCGGCGCTCTTCCCGCTCAGTGACGCCGAGGAGGTGTTGCTGCTGCTGCCAGACCGAGCACGCTGGGAGACGCAGTTGCGCGCTCGTCCCGCGCACGGTGGATCTTCGGGGCAGTACGACGACTTCAGTTACTCGCGGCAGTGGTACGAACGCTTCGAGGAGTGGCTCGAGCGGGGCCTCCCCATTCGACGAGTCGAGGTGCCCTACGACGCGTTGCTGCTTGGCGCTGTGGTCGCGTGATGCGGCGCCGAAGGTCGGCGCGGCGGGTCACTGCCTCGATTCGCGCATGTCGGTCGCAACAGGGCCGGGCCAGCGGTCTTGAGCGGCCAGTTCCTCGCGCACCTCGACCCGTGCGGGCGCGTTCATGCGCAAGAGGGTCACCGTCACGCGGCCGACGTTCGTTCGCGGCACGATCCTCCCGCCGCGCGCGTCGAAGTGATCGTCCCACTCGTCGGTCCTGGGGTTGAAGAGGGCGACGATCAAGCCGCTCTCAGGGTCGATCGAGGCGAGGTCGGAGCCCTTGTGTCGGTTGCACTCGATGCACGCGAGCGCGAGGTTCGCGCTGTCCGTGCTGCCGCCGTGCTTCACCGCGATCACATGGTCGGGCTCGTGCGGAAAGAAGGCGTCGTCCTCGCCGAGGCGACAGTATTCGCAGCACCCCTGCGCTCGCGCTCGAACTTCACGCCGAAGCGCCGCCGGGATGTGCGACGCGGTCACGCGACGAGCCGACGCGCGCGCGCCTTCACGAGCTGCATCAGGCGCTCGATCTCGATGAAGCGATCGAGCTCGGCGCGCTCGTCGTCGGTCAACGTCGCCTCCTTGCTCCGCGCGAGGAGGTCACGGACGCGCTCGACGGACTCTTCGGAGGGGTGGAACGACAGCACCGACGGTGCTCCGCCGCCGCGGGCGAAGAGCTCGATGATTTCGTCGTAG
>CAIKNO010000491.1 GCA_903828805.1 uncultured Sandaracinus sp.
GACGAAGGTCGGCGCACACCCCTCGGTGTCGCCGAACCTCGGGGGCTCTTGGGCCCTCGCCGCGTGCGCGCCGATGCTCGGCGCCACCAGCGCGGCCAGCGCGCAGTGAGCGGCGAAGAGTCCGGCCGTGCGTCTCGCGCTCACCGCAGCGCGGCTCGGGCTCGTTCGACGTGGTCTGGGTTGCCCCCGGCAGCCTCCCATGCCGCGTGCTCCCGACGCGCGAGCTCCGTGCGGCCTGCGCGCACGAGCGCCTCGATGCGATGGAGCCGGGCGTCGTCGACGAGCTGTGGTTGTCCCGCGCGGACGACCACGAGGAAGGCGCGCGCGGCGCGGTCGGGTTGGTCGAGGCGGTCCAGCGCGATCTGCCCGAGCTGGTAGGCCGCGAGCGAGCTCTGGAAACCTGGAGAGCGCTCGATGGCCTGCTCGAGGAGGGCGGCGGCGGCCGTGGGGTCTCCACCCGCCACGAGCCGGTCGGCCTCGTCGAGCACATCGGCGGTCGTGGTCGATCGGGGCCGTGGCTCGACCGACGCGGCGCCGGACGGCGAGGGCTCGACCGCGGAGGTCGTCGAGCGGTCGGGCTCGTTGGATTCCGGCTCGATGGTCGGCTGCGCAGCCTCGGGCTGCACGGCCTCGGACCCGCCGGCCTCGGGCTGTACGCCTTCCGGCTCGGCGGCCGAGCTCGGTCCGCTCCGCCGCACGACCAGCTCCTGACCTGCCGTGAGCCGTTGCACACGGTCCGGCACGTGCTCTCCGCTCACCATGACGACGCCATGGTCGACCGAGACCACGGCTTCCTCCTGGCCACCTTCGCCTCGGCGCACGCGGACGGTGAACTCCGTGCCGACCACCTCGACGGTCGCGAGACCCGTCTCGATCGACCAGCGCCGCGGACCCCCTGGCTGCACCGCGAAGTGGCAGCGCCCCCGGCGGAGCGCCGTCACGAAGCGGGCGTCGTCGTTGGCGAGCACATCCAGCGACGCGCTCTCGGCGAGGGTCAAGACAGACCCGTCGTCCAGGCGGAGCTCGCGCGCCTCCACGTCGGCAGGCGCCGCGAGGGTCGCTCCGGCCGTGAGCTCCACCGACGTGTCCATTGAGCCCACCGGTCCCGCCATCCACGGGCGAGCCCAGAGCACGAGCGCTGCCGCCGCGCAGGCGAGCGTCGCGGTGGCCCACCACGCCGAGGGGGCGAATACGCGCTTGTCTTCCTGGGCACGCGCCGACTGGATGGCGCGCCACGTCTGTGCGACCTGCTCCTCCCGCATCGCGGGAGCCAGATGCTCTGCCAGGGGCCTCAGCTGGCGATTCTCAGACATCGCTCACCTCCTCCAGGCTCAGCACCAGCCCCACCGCCATGTGGGCGCGGATGGTCCGGTCTGCCTCGGCGATCCGCCGCTTGGCGGTCGCGAGAGAACAGTCCGAAGCCATGGCCACTTCCTCGTTCGTGCATCCTTCTACCATGCGCAGGACCCACGCGGTCCGGATCGCGAGGGGCAGCCTCCGGAGCACGGCGTCGATCTTCGCGAGGTCCGCCTTCACCTCGGGGCTCGCTTCCGCAGCGGCCATGCCGTCGAGGGGGGAGTCCTCCTCGACGCCTGCGCCCGGGATGAAGGACAGCATCTTCTGCCAACGGAAGCGGCGGTGAACCCGGCTGATCGCGATCCGGGCGAGCCACCCTCGGAACGCCGCGGGCTCCGCGAGCTTGTCGAGCTGCGCGAAGGCCACGAGGAAGCTCTCCTGAACGATGTCCTCCACGTCGTTCGAGCTTCTCAAGATCCTGCGGGCGGTCCCGGCGACGAGCTGCACGTGCCTTCGGTACAGGGTCTCGAGCGCCCACTGGTCGCCCCGGCGCCCGCGCTCGACGAGCTCGGCATCGCTCGGACCGCCGTGCTGGCTCAGGTGCGAGACCGACGCGATCCCGGAGGGGCCGGCCGGGCCCGTGGATTTGTCCATGAGTTCCAACGTCGCGTCGCGGGTCATCCCTGGGCCGGACCCATGGCTTCTCTGCGCCGACCTCGAGAATGAAGACCCTCGGCGTCGAGCCGGACCATGGCGATTCGAGAGTGCATCCAAGGGGTCTCCGCGGCCAGCGACCTTGGCCGGCCTCGAACCCAAGGAGCCCCCAGCCCCGAAAAGTGGCTCACGGACGTCCGCTCGGCGTGGCCGAGGTCCGGGTGAACCTCCCCCCCCCCGGCGCGACGCACCCACGCCTGGAGCGTGGTCGACGTCCCGAGGGGCGCTTCACACGAACACGACGCCCTGGGCGAGGGGCAGGTCGTCGCCCCAGTTCACCGTGCAGGTCTGCCTTCGCATGTAGACCTTCCACGCGTCGCTGCCGGAC
>CAIKNO010000492.1 GCA_903828805.1 uncultured Sandaracinus sp.
CGCCCTGCGCGGGCTGGAACTGCCGGACGTCGATGACGCCTCGGTCATCCTCCTCGAGAGCGCACCGCTTTGCCTCACGATGGACGAGGAGCTCATCGACGAGGAACTACGACCGGTCCTCGATGCGCTTCGCACCCGTGACCGGGCGGAGTTGCTCTGGATCGGCGCGGAAGCGCTGGGGATCGAGACCGCCATCTCGAGCGACGCCGTGGCGGCGCGCGATTCCTTCGATGCCTGTCTCGAGCCCGAGCTGTGGCAGCTGATTCCGCTCGGGGCGCGCCGAACGGTCGAGCTCGAGTGGATGGCTCCCAAAGCGAAGGCGAGATTCTGGTGGCGCGCCCGCGGCGCGGAGTTCTCCGCGAACGCGCTCGACGAACCATCTCGTCGCAGCAGCATACTGAAGGTGTTCCCGGACGCGCGCGCGCACCTCGATGCGCTGGCTCGGTTCAGCCCGGCGAGGCTCGCCACGGTGACGTCGCTGAGCGAGATCTTGGAGCAGCGAAGGAAAGCTCAGGAGCTCAACGCACACGGGCGGCTTCGAGCCGCCGCGGCCAGTGGCGGGCCCGACGAACTGCCCCTGGTCCGGACCGCGCAGGTCGAGGTGGGTCTTGTCGGAGCGTCGACCCTGGTGGTGGACGTCATCGCCGACCTCGAGCAGGGGTGCGTCCCTGAGTTCACCCGGGCCGGCGTGGTCCGCGCATGCCAGTCCGTGCAGGGGGCGCAGCAACGCTTCACATGGACGGTCGACGCGGACGATCTCGCGCTCGGTGGCTGGCGACTGCGCCTCCCGATGGCCACAGGTCCGGTAGAGGTCGCGATCGATGCCGGCAACGCTGACTGAGCCCGAAATCCGTCGGATCGATTGGCTTCTCGAGCACGGCCTCGGCGCGTCCGCGCGGGCTGTGATCGGGGATGTCGCGCGCGGCTCGGCCGCGAATTCACGCCGCGGCCGTTGTGATTCAGCGAGACCCGTCGGCGGCCTCTACTTGCCGATGACGGACGTCGGGGGACGGCGCGCGTGGAACGTGCCCGTCGAGGTGGAACTGGACGGGACAGCGCACGGCGACGAGCGGGCGAGAGCGGCCCTCGACGAGGCCGAGGCGGCTGCTCGGCACCACATCGGACTGGGGTTTCGCCGGCGGATCCAGCTCTCGCTCGAGAGGCACTGGGCTCCCGAAGGCTGGTCTCTCGGCCTCGCCTCCGGCCTGGCGTTTCTCTCGACGGCCTCGGGTAGGAAGCCCCTGTGCCCCATCTTCGCGACGGGGAGACTCCACGGCTCGGGCGAAATCAGCGCGGTCGACCACACCGCTCTCAAGGTCGGAGCAGCGCTCGCGGACATCGACGGCATCGACGGCCGGGTGCTCGTGCCATGGACTCCTGAAGAAGCCTTCGACGATCCGCGGGTCATCCGAGTTCGCTCGTTCGCCGAAGCGGTCGTGGCGGCGTTCGGCCCGGACGCATTGACGGCCCGCCCTGAGTTTCGGGAACTCATCCGATGGTTGCACGATCTCAAGAGATCACGCTCGGACGACGCCCTTCGCGAGCTCGAGGGCATCGACGAGACGGCACTCGCGCCCCGTGATCGCGTCCGCCTGCTCACGCACCGTGGGGTCCATCTTCGCCACGTGGGCCGTACGGAAGAGGCGGACCGCGCGCACGCCGAGGCCACGACGATCACATCGAGCATCTATGTCGATCTCGTCGACCGGCAGGAGCTGGAGCTCGAGGTCCAGAACACGCGCCTCGATTTCTTCGAGACCGAGGGGCCCATCCGCTGGATGGAGGCCCGTGTCGCCCAAGCCTCGTTCGCCACCCTGGAGCTCGAGATGCGCACGCGCGGCACGCTGTCCCGTGCCTACGCGACGGCAGGTGACCTCCAGCGCGCGCTGGACGTACGCCGAGCCATGTTGTCTCTGCATGGGCAGGACCAGCGACTGGCCTCCGAGCTCCCACAGACCCTGACAGAGCTCGCAGTCCTCTCGGCCCGCGCGGGTGATGCCGCAGGATTCGACCATGCCATCGACCGGCTCGCGGCCCACGATGCCGTGCTGCACGCCGGCCCGTCGCAGCACGTCTGGAACACCCACGCGATCGTCCGCGGCAGCGTTGCGCTGGGCAGGGCTCCTGCGGTCGTCGAGTGGTTCGACGGAACAGGCACCCTGCGGATCGCCGCGCCGTACCGCGATGTGGTCGGAGCCCACTCCCCCGCGGCCCGGGGTGGCCACCCCACGCACGGCATCGTTCGCGCGTTGATTCGCGCCCTGCGTCAGGTGGGCCGGCACGAGGACGCGATCCAGGTCGCAGAGAGCATGGAGCCCGGGAGCGGCGGCCTCGTCGGATGGCTCGGCTGGCTCTGTCGCCTCGAGGGTTCGCTCGCGATGAGGGCGCTCGGTCGAACGGACGAAGCCGGCACGCAGCGTGACCACATCCGCTCGAACCTGGTGCGATGCTCGGACCACGCGAGCCGACACTACGCATCCATCCTTCACGGCGACTGGGACGACATGGAGCGCGCCCTCACGTCCGTGGTCTACTGAGGTCGAGGTTCACCGTGCGGGTCTTCATCACTTTCCTCGGGAAGAACAACTACACCGAGACGGCCGTGGATCGACACGCAGCCGCGCGGTGGGGACGGGGCAACGATGGCTGGGCGTGAGCTGTCGGCGATCACAGCGCCGTCTGATTGGCCACCGATCTCGACAACACCGCCACGAAGGCCGGACAACCACGAGGAGAAGAACCGATGCTGAACTACGATCAACTCAAGAAACTCGTAACCGGTGACACTGTCGCGATCCGCGGCTCAGCAGCGCTGGAACCTGCGGGCGGGCCGGGAGACAAGGTCTTCCCGCCGACCCACGCTGTCGACGAGAGGAACAAGAAACCCGGCGCCAAGTACGCGTTCGAAACGCGCCGCATCGGCGGGCAGGATGTGACGTGTGTGCTCCTCGACTCGGTGCAGAGTCAGGCGAACCGCATGGAGGAAGCGCTCCAGGTGCTGTGGGACGAGAGGAAAATCGCGCTGCCGGTGGTCAGCGTCGACTTTTCGTCGGTCGCACCCGAGGTGGGTCGCGTCACCTCGCTTACCGCGCCGCATCGCATCGCGGACGCCTTGCTGCGCGACAGCCTGCTCAAGGACTCCACCCAGCTCTTCCGTCTCTCTGAGATCGGCAAATCGTTCACGGATGCGAGCACCAAGAACGCGACCGCGCTGTTCAAGGTCTGCCCGACGGGGCTTGTCTTCGGCTTGTGGGACAGCACAGGCCCGAAAGGCGGACTCGGCGCAAAGTTCCAGCGCGCGCTGGTTTCGGAGATCGTTGGCATCAACGCGGCTATGGGAACCAAGACGGCGAGTCGGATTGACTCCGTAACTACCGGAAAGATTGATTACGACCTCTACAAAGCAGCCAACCGTGACGAGATATGGACCGCAGATCGCGATCATGCGCTGACGGAAAACGGCGAGCCCGTCAAGGTCGGCAAGAAGGAGAAGGCCGGCAAGCCCTCGGCCGTCGTTCTCGGCAACATCGCGCCCAGCATCGACTCGGTCGCTGGCGGTGTGACGATCGACGAGGCCAAGCACACCGTCGTGCTCTCCCTCGCGGCGCTGCGTCGCCTCGGCTTCGCGGAGGGCGCACTCGAGGCCCGAACGGTGCTCACCGCGCTCGGGCTCCTCGCCGTGCTCGCCTCGGAGAGTCGTGGCCACGACCTCCGTTCACGCTGCCTGCTGGTCCCCAAGAAGGGCTCCGCGCTGTCGCTAGAGGCAATCGGGCGAGACGGAAAGACGACCCCGCTGGACCTGGACTTCGCGGCAGCCATCAAACTCTACAACGATGCCGTCGCGGCCTTGCCCTCGGACGTCAAGTTCGAGAACGCGCCGGGTGAAGTCCTCGCGGAGCTCACGCCGTCGCCGAAACTGGCGGATCTCGTGAGGAGGAGCCGCGCGCTCGCGGCTGCAGAGGGCGACGACGGAGTCGAGTGATGCTCGCCATCGAGGTTGAGCTTCTAACGGGGCGCTACGCGGCGACCGCGCACAACGATCGAGGCCGCGCCGAGTGGCCGCCACATCCTGCGCGCTTCTTCTCGGCGTTGGTCGCTGCGCTGCATGATCATAATGCCGTGGACACAGCCGAGCGAGCCGCCCTCGTGTGGCTCGAGCAGCAGGATGCCCCGTCGCTTCGGGTCGATGAAGCGGTGGGCAGGCGTCAGGTGCAGGACGTCTACGTGCCCGTCAACGACGTCACTCTGGGTGGGGATGAAGCAATCCGTGACGCCCAGAAGAAGCTGACCGACGCCACGAGTCCAGCGGCAAAGAAGAAGGCAAAGGCAGCGGTCGCCAAGGCGGCGAAAAATGCCCTCACGATTGATGGTGAGCCATCCGAAAAGGACCTCAAGACCGCGATTGCGCTCATCCCGGAGCGTCGCACGCGCCAAGTGCGCACCTTCCCCGTCGTGCTACCCGAGAGTCCGAACTTCGCGTTCCTCTGGCCGAAGGCCGATCCGTCACCGCATCACGACGCGCTGACACGTCTCTGCTCTCGCGTGACCCGACTTGGGCACTCGTCGTCGCTCGTGCGATGCACGCTCGTCGAGCGTGCTGTGTTGCCAACCCTCGTACCCAGCGACGAGGGTGACATCGTCCTGCGGGTGGTCGGGAAGGGGCAACTCGACCGCCTCGACCAATCCTTCGAGCACCATCAGGGCGTGAAGAGCCGTGTGCTGCCCGCTCGCCCGCAGCGCTATGGACCCGCGTTCGAGACCACGACCCGATCTCCCCACGCAATGAGCGTTTTCTCCTCGAACGACTGGATCATCTTCGAGCGAGTCGGCGGTTCACGGCCCGTCGCTTCGCGCACCACCGACCTCGCCCGCGCGCTGCGCGGCGCACTCATCGAGGTGCATGGCAACCGGGATCTTCCGTCGACGCTCTCGGGCCACAGCGCGAACGGGCCGACGCGGCAGCCACACGTCGCGTTCGTCCCGTTGCCGTTCGTCGGGCACGAATACGCGGACGGCGCGCTGATGGGCTGCGCGCTGGTGCTGCCTCGTGAGTTGCCGAAGAACGATCGTGAGCTTCTGCTGCGCCTCGTCGCGAGGTGGGAGAAAGAGCGCGCGAACGAGCGCGGCAACCTGACCCTCGCGGGCGGGACGCTGCCGCCGTTCCACGTACGGCGCGTCGAGGTGTCGGCGAAGGTTGCCCTCGACCCGATGCGGTGGTGCCGCTCGTCCAAGCGCTTCATCACGGCCACGCCGATCGCCCTTGACAAGAACCCCGGCAACCTCCGCAGCAACCGGGACGGCACCGCACACAAAGCCGCGCTGGAGGCGGAGCAGAGTATCGGCCTCGCTTGCCAGCAAGTCGTGGGTGTTCGTCCTTGCTCCGTCGGCGTCTCCCTCGCGTCGTTGGTTCCTGGTGCACAGCACGTGCGTGACTTTCTTCCTTGGCCTGGGCGACCCGGTCGAACGCCGCGTGTGCGTGTCCATGCCGACATCCAGTTCGCAGAGCCGGTAAGCGGCCCGCTGCTCCTCGGCGCGGGCCGTTACTTCGGCCTCGGTCTCTGCCTGCCCGTGGAGGATCGATGACGCTCTCGACCTCCGACTTCGGTGCGTTCCACGCGGCCGTCCATGGTGGCAAACAACCCTTCGCGTGGCAGCAGCGCCTGCTCGGGATGATCGTCGCCGACCGGGCATGGCCGCGCGTGCTCGACCTACCGACCGGTGCGGGCAAGACGACGTGCATCGACATCGCGCTCTTCGCGCTCGCGCTCGACGCGACGAACGACGATGAGCAGCGATGGTGCCCAAGGCGCATCGCGATGGTCGTGGACCGCCGCATCGTCGTCGATCAGGTCGCCGAGCGCGGTCGCAAGCTCTTGAGCGCGTTGATGACGAGCACCGATTCCGTCGTCGTCGAGGTCGCCACGCGACTGCGCTCCTTGACTCGCACCGGAGAGGAGCCGCTCGGCGTCTTCACGCTGCGCGGTGGCATGCCCAAGGACGATGGCTGGGCGCGTACGCCCGATCAGCCGCTCGTCATCGCCTCGACGGTCGATCAGGTCGGCTCGCGGATGCTCATTCAGGGTTACGGCGTGAGCCAGGGCATGAAGCCCGTCCATGCGGGCCTGCTCGCAAACGACACGCTGCTGCTCCTCGATGAGGTGCATCTGTCGGAGCCGTTCCGACAGACGCTCGACCAGCTCGCGCACCTGCGGACCCGATTCTCGAGCAACGGAGTGAGGACACGCTTCTCGCACGCGTTCCTCTCGGCCACGCCGGGAGCTGGCGACGGAACGCCTTTCGCGCTGATCGACGACGAGAAACTGACAGAGTCGCCGCTCGGGCCGCGCCTCCACGCGAGCAAGCCCACGCGTCTCGTGGAGGCGGACGATCGCACCGCGCTGGAGAGGGCGTGCGTCGACCAAGCGAAGGCGTTGCTCGAGCGCCATCGAACAATCGCGGTGGTCGTCAACCGCCTTGCGAGCGCGGGCGTGATCGCGAGGCAGCTCGCGGAGGTGCTGGGCAAGGATGTGCTCGTCACGCTGCTCACGGGGCGTATGCGTCCGCTCGATCGCGACGACGTGCTCCGGGACCTCCGCCTTTCGGTCCAGACGGGCCGCTCACGCAGCGATGACGGCCCGAAGCGCGTGGTTGTCGGCACGCAGTGCATCGAGGCCGGCGCGGACTTCGACTTCGATGCGCTGGTCACCGAGGCCGCGAGTCTCGACAGTCTGAGGCAGCGCTTCGGCCGCGTGGACCGCCTCGGCACATACGGGAGGGCCGAGGGCCTCATCGTCTGGGACACTCAGGCGAAGCTGAAGGAAGAACTCAAACGACGCAACGATCCGAAGAGGCCTCCGTCTAGCGCGGATATCGATCCGATCTACGGCAAGGCACTCGTCGAGACGGCGAAGTGGCTCAAGAAGAAGACGAATGCGCGTCGCCCCACCGTCGATTTCGGTGTGCTCGCGCTTGAAGTGCCGATCGGCGACGAGCTTACGAAGCTGCTCGCACCCAAGCCCAACGCGCCGACGCTGCTTCCTGCGTACCTCGACCTCTGGGCGCAGACCTCGCCTGCGCCGAGTCAGCTCCCCGACGTGAGCCTCTGGCTGCACGGACCGATTTCAGGCCCAGCGGATGTGCAAGTCGTCTGGCGCGCCGATCTCACCGAGGAAATGCTGCAGGCGGACGCTGACGCTGACGCCGCGACGGCGATCGTGGCGGCGGTGCGGCCGTCGAGCCTCGAAGCCATGTCGCTACCGTTCGTCACCGCGCGGGCGTGGCTTGCGAACCAGGCCGCGCGTGACCTAGGGGACACCGAGGGCGCATCGCCCGACGACGGAAATGAACCAGAAGCAGTGGGCAGACGTGCGCTCCGGTGGCGGGGTGACGAGAGCGAGATCGTCGATGCGACGACTTTGAAACCGGGGCACACGATCGTCGTGCCTGCGCGCTACGGCGGAATCCGCAGCGGCTGCTTCGACGCCACGTCGACCGATGTCGTGAGAGATCGCGCGGAGCAGGCGGGGTTGTTTGGACGCGCGCAACCCGTGCTTCGGCTGCATCCGCTCGTCGTCGCTCAACTCGGGCTGACGATGCCCCTCGACGACGTGGAGGACGCGAGAGCCGCTCTGGGTCGCCTATCCTCGAACAGCGACTGGCCGGCGTGGAAGCGTTTGTGGGCCGAGCGGCTCGCCAGCGGGCGTGGTTCGTTCGTTGTTCCTGGCGAGCCCTCATGGACCGTGCTCGAGGCGAAGCGTGTGCGCAACGCCGACCTTCGGGGCGCGCTTCAGCCCGAAGAGACGCTCGAAGACGGCGTGGAGCTCACCACCGACGGCGACGACTCGTTCTGCGCGGGGCGCGCGGTGTCGCTCTCGGAGCATAGCGCTGATGTCGAGACCTTCGCGCGCGACTACGCGACCCGCTGCGGTATCGGGGCGTGGCTCGCCGAGCACGTCGCGCTCGCGGCTTGGCTCCACGACGTCGGCAAGGCCGACCGTCGCTTCCAACTCATGCTCCGAGCAGGGAGCGAGGTCGAGTACTTCAAGGACGAGACGCCCTGGGCGAAGTCGGCGATGTCGCCAGGGGCGAAGGCGCAGCGAAAGCTCGCGAGGGAGAAGAGCCGCTATCCCGGCGGCGGCTACCTCCACGCCGTCCAATCCGTGGCGATGTTGCACGGACAATTGGAAGCGCTGAAGGAGCGGTTAAGGACGGTCGACGCCGGGAAAGACCCCGACCTCGACCTCGTGCTCCACCTCGTCGCAAGTCACCACGGGGAGTGTCGCCCCTTCGCGCCCGTGCTGATCGACAACAGCCCCGTGGACGTCTCCCTCCATGGTCATCACAGCGGGATGTTCGGCACGCTGAACTTCGCCGCGACGACCTCGAACAACGGCTTGCACAAGCTCGACTCCCCGCTCGCTGACCGGTTCTGGAACCTAGTCGCGAAGTACGGCTGGCAGGAGCTGTGTTGGCTTGAGGCGATCCTTCGCCTCGCCGATCACCGCGCGAGCGAGGAGGAGCAAGCGAAGCCATGAACCCGATATCGCTTGCCGGAATCGATGGGCAACACCTCTGGGGCTTCCTCACGGCGCTCGGCTCTTTGTCCTTGCTCGACGAGCACGCGCGAGAGAGGACCATCGACTCTCCGCGCCTCGCATTCAGGGCAGATGGCACGGCGGTGTTGTGGAGCCCGGTGTCACAAGAAGCTCTCGCAACGGTCCTGCTCGACAAGATGAAAGCTCTGCAGCCGTTTCTCGATGTAGCTCTTGCAGACATCAACAAGCCGTCAGACTTCAACAGGTCGAACTACGAGACGATCGCTCGCGCGAGCGTTGTCCCAACTGTCAACCTACTTGCTGGTCTAGCCTGCGTTGTCGGTGAAGAAGCATCCGAATCGACGTTGTGTGCGGCGAACGGAGCGAGCCATCAGAACCTCGTCCAGTCCATGCGCGACGTGCTCAAGCTCGTCGAGGTGGAGCACATACGGACGGCGCTGTTCGAGCCGTGGAAGCGGGCGTACCGGGTCCCGGACGACAAGCGCAAGGAGCTCAAGCTCGGGACCAGAAAACCCACGCTTCGTCTTGATCCATCCGACGAGCGGCTCTACGCGCTCAGGCTCTCCAATCCGACGACGACCGACGACTTTTCGACCGAGCTTGGCGCGCAGGCACTTGCCATCCCCGCATTCGCCTTGTTGCCGGTGGTTCCCGGCAAGCAGCCGGTCACGGTCGCGTCGAAGCGGTCGCGCCAACGAGTGACGTTCTCGTGGGTACTATGGAACGTGCCAGCGGGGCTTCGCGCCGTGCGCTCGTTGGCATGGGCGGGTGCTGGGCGTCCGAGTGAGCAGCGTGAACGCGGCGTCTTCGCCGCGTTCAGCGCCGACCGCATCTCGGGTGCGAAGGGCAAGCTCTCCTTTGCGCCATCCCAAGGGGTTTGGTGATGGCACGACGGCACCCTGAACGAGGTACCTGCCCCGTTTCCGCGTGGCGATGCCAATCGCGAAGACCATGACCACTCTCGCCGCGCTCCCGTCGCTCATCGCCCTCGGCGAGTCCGAGACGCTCGAACCCAAGCGCTCGATGGCGGAGCTGCGGCGCGCGGGCGAGACGCTGTGCGCATTCCTGAACGGTGCCGGCAGGCAGGTGCTGGTCGGCGTGGGGTCCAAGGGGCAGCTCGTCGGCGAACAGGTTGCCGACATCACGCTGCGCGACATCGCGGCGACGCTCGTGAAGAACGAGCCCGCCGCGCGCAACGAGCTGGACCGCGTCGCGCTCGGGAACGGGCTCGAGGTCATCGTGTCCTCGGCGCCGTCGACACGGGCGTTCGTGCCCTTCGTCTACGACGACAAGCCGTACAAGCGCGTGGGTTCGACCACCACGACCATCTCGCAGGACGAGTACATGCGGCTGCTGCTCGACCGCAACCACGCGCGCCACCGCTGGGAGAACCAGCCCGCTGAGGGCGTGCGACTCGAAGACCTCGACCACGACGAGATCCTCCGCACCCGCGCGAGCGCCATCGAACACAGGCGCCTGTCTGCAGGCACCAGCTTGGACGTCTCTGACATCCTCGACCGCCTCGGCCTGCGCATCGACGGGCAGCTCACCAACGCCGCGCAGATGCTCTACGGCACGAAGTTCCTGCCGCGTTACCCGCAGGCGCTGCTCAAACTCGGGCGCTTTCGCGGCACCAAGATCACCGGCGACATCCTCGACAACCAGCAGCTCCACCTGCACGCGTTCGCGATGGTGCGCGAGGCGATCGCGTGGCACGATCACACGCTGCCGCTCGCGGCGCGCTTTCCCAAAGGCAGCATCTTCCGGGAGGACCGCCAGCCGGTGCCGGCCGAGGCGCTGCGTGAGACGATCATCAACGCTGTCATCCACCGCGACCTGAGCCTCGCTAGCGGCTACGTGGCCATCGCGGTCTTTAATGATCACATCGAGGCGCGCAGCGTCAGCGAGCTTCCGTTCGTCCGCCGCGCCGAGCAGCTCGCGGAGGAGCAGACGGAGACGCCGCGCAACCCGGGTCGCGCATTCGCCCTCCAGCGCATGGGCGCCATGGCGGTCTGGGGCCGTGGCACCAACCGTGTCATCGAAGTGTACCGAGCCTGCGGCATCGACGCGCAGACGTTCCACGTCGAGATTGGCGTCACGACGGTCACCTCCCGCGCAGGGATCCAGTGGGGGACCCGAGGGAGAAGCAGTCGGGACGAAGCCGGCCCAAGTGATTCCACGTTCGTCCCACGGCACGGACCGAATTGGCGACTCAGTGATCGACTCAGTCGGCGACCCAGTCGATCGTTTCCTACGCGCCCTCGAAAGAGGCCCGCTCGCTACACCTCAACGTCAGAAGGCGTTGGGGCTGAAGCACCGGCCGATGTTCAAGGAAGACTACCTCAAACCTGCGCTTGCGGAGCGGGTGATCGAGATGACCGTCCCCGACAAGCCGAGCAGCCGCTTGCAGAAGTACCGGTTGACCGACGCGGGCTGGGCTCGACTTGCGACGAGACGCGGGGGCAGCACGCCGTGAGGTCTCTCGGTGGGCATTTGGCGGCGAGAGGCCGAGAGAGGCCGTCTGGCCCGGATTCCCGGGGTTCTCCGCGCGATCGCGTATTTGCTGGGTACTTGATGGCGGGTCAGCTCGCCGTGGGGGTTGAGCCATGATCCAACGTGTTCACATCGAGTTGTCGCGCGTGCAGGCGTGGCTCTTCGCGGTACCGCGCCTGCGGGCGATGGTCGGCGCCAACGCGCTGCTCGGCGAGGCGTTGCGCGTGGCGCTACCGAACCTGGCACGCGAGGCGGGGCGCGGCTGGATGCTGTCACCGAGTACCGAGCGCTACCCCGCCGCCGACCCGAACGATCCACTTGCGATGCACGACGACCCCGCAGCGGACGCGAAGTACGGCATCGTTTCCCGCGACGGGGGGCACTTCGAGGCGCTGTTCGCGAGCGGAGCGGCGGCGTTCGCCGACGCCGCCGGGCAGCTCCTGCGGGCGAACCTGCCGGGCCTGAGCTTCCGCGTCTCCATCGACGGCGAGTCGCGCACCAAATGTCAGGTCCATCTCTCGACCGAGCTGCCAGTGCTGGCGCCTTGCGAGTGGACCGGGCGCGGGCTCGCATCAGCCATTGTCGAGCAGGGCGACGAGCGCCCTGCCGTCTCGCTGGACGTCGCGCGGCGGCACGAGGCCGCCCGGCGCGCGGAAGACGGCACCGCCGTCGATGTCGCGAGTCTGTTGAGGGCGAAGACGACGCTCCAGAATCTCGAACGGGCCCAAGAGCTGAAGGAGCTGGTAGGCAGCGGCTACCTCGCGCTCATCCACGCCGACGGCAACGGCGTCGGCAGCGGCCTCGGGTCGGACAAGAGCGACAGCGAGCGCGCAGCGTTTTTTCATAGGAACCGCGTGCTCCTCCGGCGCGCCGTGAAGAAGGCCATCGATGAGTACTGCCCCGCCACTGGGCCAGCCCCGCTCATCCCGCTGATGCTCGGCGGCGATGACCTCTTGCTCGTGACTCGCGCGGAGATCGCGCTGCCGTTCGTCGTGACGCTCTGCGCGGAGCTCGACGCGCTCCAGAAGGAGAGCACCGGCTTCAAGCTGACGCTCGGCGTCGGCGTGGTGTTCGCCAAGCACACCATTCCCATCCACCGGCTGCACGAGGTCGCCGAGCAGCTCGCTTCGTCGGCGAAGCGGCGCTTCCGTGGCTTCAAGGACGACGAGGCGAAGCGCTCCGTCGTCGACTGGGCGGTCTTCAGTGCCGCCTGGGTCGATGACCCCGAGGAGGTTCGTCGGCGCGACTGGCTGCGCAGCAACGCCGACGACCTCCGCGTGCTCTCGCAGAGGCCGGTCGATGTGCTCGGCGAGACGCGGATCGATTCGCTGCAAGGGCTCGTGCGCGGTGCGGGGCAGCTCGCGCGCGCACCGCGCTCTCAGCTTCGTTATCTCGTCGAGCAGCTCTCGCGTGGGCGGGCGCTCTCGGAGTTGGCCTTCGCGGAACTACCGCAAGAGCTGAAGGTGCCGCTCGCCAAAGCAGGCGTGAAGGAACCGTGGCGCCGCGCGGGCAACGCGTGGATCACCGCGCTGCTCGATCTTGTGGAGGTCGCCGAGATCGGTCGGCTCGGTCGCAGCACTGCTCGCGAGGAGGCCGCCCATGTCTGAGCAGGGGGTCCGTCAGACGCTCACCGCCGAGCTCCTCTCAGACGCGCACCTCGGCTCGGGCTCGGGTGGCGGCGGCATCGACGCGCTCGTCGCGCGCGATCGGCACGGTCGCCCCGTCATCTGGGCCTCACACGTCGAGGGCGTGCTGCGCGATGCGGCTCGTCGGCTCCGTGGTGACCAGGAAGCTGAGGCGTTCTTCGGGCGTGCCGGTGGCGACTACGCGCGAGGAGACCGCCAGCGCGCCGTCTTCACCTCGCTCTGCGCAAAGGACAGCCCCGAGAGCCACATCTGGCGATCGACGGCGCGCGAGGCCTTCGACAACCGCGCTCCGAAGGACGACACGCTGCGGGTCATCGAGTACGTGCCCAAGGGGACGAAGCTCATTGGCGAGGTCGAGCTGCCCGCGAGCCAGCTCGACACGCTGAAGCGGCTCGTGCAGGAGGTCGACGCGCTCGGTGGCGGTCGCTCGACCGGCGCGGGCCGGGTGAAGCTCACTTTGTCCGACGTCGCGAGCGCGTCACGGAAGGTGGGAACGCCGACGGGCCGCCTCGCATTGCTGCTCAAGAACCGCGACCCGCTCTGCATCACCGCCACGGCGACGCCCGACAACCTCATCCCGAGCCTGGCTTTCGTGCCGGGGCGCACGCTGCTCGGCGCGGTCGCCGCGTGGCTGATCGCAGAGGGCGATCGCGACACGGCCTCGCTGCTCACGTCGGGGCAGATCTCGGTGAGCGACGCCCTACCGCTGCCGCACGCACCGTCGAAGGTCGAAGGCGTGGAGGTGCTGCCCGCGCCGCTCTCGCTCCAGAGCGAGAAGCCGAAGGGCGCTGCCGGTGAGGTGCCATGGTGGGCGCAGCCGACAGCACCGACCAGGCGTCTCGACGCCTGGGCAGAGCAGGAGAAGCTCAAGCGGCCCGAGGACGACCTCTTCGTGTTCCGCGAGGGCGCGAACGCGGCATGGACGACCTTCCGTCCCGTGCGTCGGGTGCGACTGCGCAACGGTCGCCCCGATCCCACGCAGGCCGACGCCTCGCTTTTCGCCATCGAGCAGATCGTCGAGGAGACTCACTTCCTCGCGGATCTTCACGGCTCGGTGGAGGACCTGAAGAAGCTCGCCGAGAAGCTTGCGGCCGTGCTGGAAGGCAGACGCTGGCTACGCGTGGGCCGAGCGGGTGCGCCCGTCGAGGTCGCGCAGCTCGCGTGGTCTGGCGCCGCTCGCACGCCTGAGCCGGAGCCCAAGGGGTTGCTCACACTCACGTCTGACCTACTCGTGCGTGACGAGCACCTTCTCTGGCGCACCGCGCTCGACGAGGCCGCGCTGAAGGAGCTGCTCGGCGTCGAGGTTCAGCTCGGGAAGTCGCTGCAAGACGGCGCGTTGGTCCACGGCTTCAACGGCACCTCACGCCTTTGGCGCATGCCTGCGGCAGCCATTCGGCGGGGCTCGGTGTTCGAGGTCTCGGGCGCGGGTGTCGCCAAGCTCGCGGACCGTGCCGATAGGAACGAGTGGCTCGGTGAGCGCACGAACGAGGGCTTCGGGCGCTTCCGCATCGACGCCGCCTTGCCGGGCGTGACGAGCTCGGCCTCAGCGAGCAGCGCAAGGCCGCTGCCCATTGCCCAGTCGGAGGAGGCCATCGCGGCCAAGACCCAGGATTGGTTCAAGGCGCACAAGGCCCTCGCCACGCCCGCTGGCGGACGCGACCGGAAGCCGAGCCTCTCGCAGTGGCGCGATCTGGTCGGCGAGTTGGAAGCCAACAACCAGAACGCACTCACGAGCCGCCTCAATCCGACGACGGCGGGCGGCAAGAGCTGGAGCCACCAGGACGCGAAGGCGGTCTTGGTCGAGCTGAACAAGGTCCAGGCACCGCAACGAAAGCTGTACGCGCGCCTCTTCGTGCGCTGGCTGCGCGCGGCTCTGCGCGAGAAGACCAAGGGGGCACGATGACCACGAAACTCACGCTATTCACCGCCAAGCTCGTGCAGGACTCGGCGCTGTCGGTGTCGGGGCTCGACCGTGAGACGAGTGCCGACCAGCCCTTCGCGCTCGTCGACGGCGTGCCGACGCTCGTCGGACGCGGCCTCAAGGGCGCGGCCGTCGCGATGGCCAAGCGCTTCTTCGACCCGCTTCCGCGCGCCGTCTCCGACGACATCAAGCACGGCGCTCTGCGCCGCTCGGCCTGGGAGTTCGCGGACGCGACGACGACGGGGGTGCCGCGCATCCGCGCAGGCGTCGGCATTCGCCATAAGACCGGCGCGCGCGCAGGCGGCGTGCTCTACGACCGCGAGGTCATCCCCGCGGGCACGGTATGGCAGCTCAGCTTCCGCGTCGACCGTTCGTACGCGCTCCATGACGCCGAGTTCGAAGAGGCCGAAGGCATCCTCGGCTATGTGCTTGCCGAGCACTGGGCCAAGGGGCGTTGCTGGCTCGGAGGTGGTGCCGCGCGTGGGCTCGGCTGGTGCCGCCTCGATGATTTGAATGCGTACCGCTTCGGCGAGGCGGCCTACGAGGCGTGGGTGAAGTCGGGGCGAAGAACGTTGCCGACTGCACTCGGTGCCGTGCCGGTCGTCTCGCCGACGCGCTCGTGGTGCTTCCGCACGCTCGACGTGAATGTCGCGTTCGGTGAGTACAAGCCTGACCCGAGCGAGGCGGCATGGGGCCTCGACATGTTCGCCGTCGGCCCGCACGACACCGAGCGGGCGGTGCAGCCGACTGGTGATGGTCAGTGGGCCAAGCCCGCGTGGGCGATCAACGCGCCGGTGCCCGACGTGCTGAGCACCGACCGCGCGCTGCTGATGGATGGGCCTCGGCCGCTGGTCCCCGGCGCGAGTGTGCGCGGGCCGCTCCGCCACGCCTTCTCGCGCCTGGAGCGCGCAGCGGGCCACGACGTGAAGGACCCACACCTCGTGCAGGGCGAGGTCGGCGTAGATGACCTCGCTGGGCAAGCGTTTGGCACCGTCAACAAGAGTAGCCGCATCCTCATCCGCGATGCGCGTGCTGAGGGCGAGTGGGCGGCGGCCAAGCTGCACATGCACGCCGAGGATGAGTTCTCGGCGGGCTCCTATGGCAGCGCCAAGCGGGACGCAGTGCGCCTGCTCCGTGGCACGTTCCCGGTGCGCATCGTCGTCGAGGGCGCGACGGCCGAAGAGGTCGAGCCGCTGGTGAAGCTCGTCGATCGACAGGTCGCGCTCGGGGCTCTCCGGCATCTCTCGATCGGAGGCCACAAGACGCGCGGCGCAGGCGCGGGCCATTGGCAGGCAAAGCCGTGGGTCGCCGATGACGTCGCGAAGGCGCGGGACTGGACGGCACCGAAGGAGACTGATGAGCCGAAGGCCAGCGCCACGCGCTCGGAGCGCTCCTTCATCGAACGGCCTGCCGGTGCCGATGCCTGGGTGAAGACAACGAACGGCATGCTCACGGAGCCGCTCACGCTTGGTGCAGCCGCGAAGGTCGCGAAATCCAGCCTCGGCGAGAAACTCGTCGCGTGGTGGTGCGACCCGACCATCGACCTCAGCCTACACACCCCGCCCGCGACCTTCGGCCGCGAATGGCCTGCTGACGGCGACCATCTCCAGGTCGACGAGATCGCGTTCTACGCCGAGCGCGCGGTCTGGCGTGCGGCCCGCACCGCGAACGGCGCGCGCTTCGTGCTCATCGAGGAGACGGCGCAGGCCGACGACGCGAAGCCGACCCGCGTGGTCCACACGCCCGCGCGGTTGCACGGTTTCCGGCGCTTCTCCGCCGCCAACACCGGCCAGGGCAACGTGCTCCTGCGCGAGTGGCACCTCGGCGACGAGGTCCTCGGCTTCACCTTCACTCAGGAGCAGCGCTGATGCCCGGGAAACCCGACAAGCAGCACCGAATCCGCGTCAAGACGCTCGACGGCAAGCCGCGTGACCAGAACGCGATCAACAGGCTGAAGAGCAACCAGCTCGGGATGCCCCACCTCGACATCGTCGGCACCGCCGTCGCCAACGAGCTCATCATCTGCGCGTCGAAGGACACGCACATCGACCAGGTGCGCTCAAAGCTCGGAGGGGCTGGGCTCGAAGCGATCGACGGTGGCGATACGATCATCGCGGTGACGGTCGCGGCGAGACCTGCGCAGCCGCAACCTCGACACGGCGGGTTCCAGCAGCAGCGAGGCGGCCAGCGCCAAGGCGGTGGAGGGCAGCAGCGCAGCCAGGCCCCACACGGTCGACAGGCAGGACCGGCAAACAACGCACAGCCGCTCCCGGGCAAGCCCTACGGCTTCGTCGCGCTTCCGAAAGAGCTGAAGACCTCCGCGCCCGTCTGGCACGACGGCACGACCGTCAGCGGGCGCCTCTCGGGCGAGGTCCGTTGCGAGATCGAAACGCTCACGCCGCTCCTCGTCGGCTGGGAGCGCGGGCAAGTCGGAGACAACGAGAGCGACTGGCCTTTGCCTGCGAACCTCCCGGACGCCGGGCAGCTCAAGGACAAGAAGTCGGTGCTCTGCCCGCTGCGCGCGCCGTGGGGGAAGCGACCCGTCGTCATCTCTGGCGACTCGCTCAAGGGCCTTTTGCGCCACGAGCTGGGCGCGCTGCTCGGCGCGCCGATGGAGCGCGTCGCCGAGCGCTCGTACTCGTATCGGCCGAACGCGCTGTTCCCGAATCAGCCGAATCCGAAGCTCATCGCGCGCATCGCTCGCGTGCCGCACGACGGTATCGAGATGAAGGCGCTCGACGACAAGACGCAGGTTCGCGTGCCGACGAAGCTCGAGCTACTTCCGACGAGCCTTCGATACGATAAAGAGCGCACGCAGAGCGCGAACTACTACCGCTTCGACGACGGCAACGGCGGGGCGTATCGAGGCGGTCAGGGCGCGGGCGAGATGCTCAACTCCAAGCGCAAGTTGCACAACAAGCTCACGGTCAGCCCGAGCCAGTCGACCGAGATGGCTGCGCTCTCGCAGTCGGTGCAGGACGGCTACCTCGCGACGGTCCGTCACCTCGTCGACCTCGACCACGGGCACTTCTCCGAGCGCCATCCCGATGTGCCCAAAACCGTCGCGGGAAACGTAGCCAGCACGCGCATTCTCAAGGCCGCCAAGGACGAGGTCTTCCAGCCCGGCGACCTCGTCTGGGTCGAGTGGGATACGGAGAAGAAGTGCATCGTCTCGGTCGGCTGGCACTACTACTACCGCTGGGCCTACACCGACTCGGTCCGCAGGGACGCTGACGCGCCGAGGCTCGAACGCCACGGCCTTTTCCCGCTCGACAAGGAGCGCGCGAACGACGCCGAGGCGCCGAGGGAACTTTCGTTGGTTCGGCGGCTCCTCGGGTACACCGGCGACAACGAGGGTAGCGCGGGCATCGGCGCAGGTGACCATGCGCAGCTCATGGGTCGCGTCTTCGTCAACGCGGGTCTCGAGGTCGTCGGCGAGAACGACAGCGATGACGATCGTTTCCTCAATCCGACCTTCCTCCAGGAGCTCGGCATGCCTCGACCGAGCGCGGTCGAGCACTACCTAAAACAGCCCCACCACCCACGCTCGCGGCCCTCGGACAACGCCACGCTCGTGAGCTACGGCGACGCCGCTGGTTACGACGCCCCCGGTGAGCTGGCGGGCCGCAAGTTCTATCTCGATCGTAAAGACGCCTATGAGCCGAACGGCACCGCGCTCGTGCCTGGACCTGCGGCCGATGCCTCCGATGCGAACAGGCGGAACGAACGCAGCACGCTCGCGCTCGAGGCGTCGAAGCCTGGGCGCAAGTTCCGCTTCACCGTGCGCTTCCGCGATCTCGACGCCGCCGAGCTGTCGGCGATCGTCGTCGCGCTCAGCCCCGACCAGTTCAAGAGTGGGCTCGGCGGCACGCACGCCGACGGCTACTGCTCGAAGCTAGGCTTCGCGCGCCCTCTCGGCTGGGGCAGCGTGCGCATCGAGGCCAAGCAGCTCCTGCTGCTCGACGAAGCTGCTGAGTTGCCGACGCTGAATCCCGAGGCCGACCTCGCAGCCTGGGTGACAAAGCATCACCAGAAGACATCGACACAGGACGAGTGGCTTGCCATCCATCGTCGCAATCATCCGAATGCGGCGGACTACCCGCGTCCGCCACAGGCCGACAGAAACGGCGAGAGACACATCTATACCTTCCACACGGCGCTGCGCGCCGAGCACTCGCGCAATCGCCGCTACAAGAACGGAAGGTCACCGTGACGAGACTGCTCGTGATGACTGCAGGCCAAACCGATGTGCAGCTCGTCGTGAACGAGCAGCGGCACAAGCTCGACGGAAACACCTGCGGCACGCTGCACGATGCCATCAAAGAGCGTTCGTGGTCGGTGGTCGCCGCTCCGATGGGCAAGAGTCGAGACATCATCAAGGTATTGCCCGAGGGCGACCTGCCTCTCTGCACGCCGAAGCTAGACGCCGTGCTCAACCACTTCGACCCCTTGCTACCAACGTCCGTGCTCATCCTCGAGACCAGGCGGATGGATGCAAGGGACCCGCGCTTCGCGGGCGAAGTGATGGAGCGCCAACTTCGCGCCCGCGGCGTAGAGAACGTGACGCGCGTCGCGTTCCTGACAGGAGACGAGCGGCTCGAAGATCCATCGAACGAGGTCGACGCGGTTGTTCGGCGCTCGGTCGTTGCCACGCTGTCAAATGCCATCGGTCTCGCCGCGGCGAACATGAAGCCAGAGGATGTCGTGTTCGTGGCAACGACGGGCGGCCTGGCTGCAGCCAACGAGCTCATCAACGAGCTGGTGCGTCTGCGCTGCATCGGCGGGCCGGAGGTCACGGCGCTTGAGGTGCCCGATGGTGATCGCGCCAACCAAGGCGATCGAGCTGTCGAAGAGAAGTTTCACCCCGCGGCCGGCTACCGAGCTCGCTGGCATGCCCTCTCGCTCGTCGAGAAGGGCAACCTCCTCGGCGCGTGGGGTGCGGTCAGTCACCTCGAAGGCGCGCCCGGTCAGGATTGGACGCAGGTCATCAAATGGCTTGCGCACTTTGCATCATCGCTGCCGTTGCCGACGTCCTGCGACTTGGCGGTTCTGAACCACGAGCGAATGGCCGTGCGAGCTGGGCTGCGCGTCGAGCTGGCCTTGCGCGCGGGCGACATCCCAAGAGCGGTTCACGGCACCGTGGCGTTCTTCGAGGCCGCGCTTTGGGACGGGCTCAATGAGCGCATCGAGCGCTCGTCCGACCCGGGGCGCCATCGACTCTTCAAGATCAAGTGCGGTGAAAAGCCGACGGGCGACAAGCTCCTCCGACGCGGTGACGGTTCCAAAGACGATCGGCAGTGCTCGTTCGAGTTGAAAGACACGGTCGGCGGCATCGATTGGTACCGGGTTTATGACGGCGATGGCGGTCCCGGTGCGCGCATCGCCAAGTACTTCCTCCAGCGCAAAGCGTTGACGGAGTTCGACGTCGCGCTCGGGAGCAAGATCCGCGAGCTGCGCAACGACATTGCCCACAACGAGCCTACGCCGGCCCTGATGAACAAGGCGTGCACCCTCATGCAGGAAGCCAAGCTCTGGTCGAACACCGACACGTTCCTGAGCCAGCCTTTGGTCACAGCGGTCCTGAAGGAGTTAGGCGAAGCGAGCCCCGAGGAACTGCTCGCGAACCTGCTTGCTGAAGTTCGTCGTCGACTCGTCACGCCGCTTTCAAGGTGACCCATCAACGATGCTGGGAGGCGTGAAGCTGCCGAGTGGAAGCGATCGTGCGAGCACGCGGGTTGCCGATCTTGTGTACAGGCCGGGCAACTACCTGCAATACTGCAAGAAAGTTGCGCCATTGACTCGCGCAACCCGCGATCGATTCGCCGCGGTTCTCGAGGGTCGCTTCCAGTTTTCACCGCGGGAGACTCGGGCAAGTCGTCGCGTTCTGCGCTCCGGTCGTGTTGCTTCAATGGGGCCCGCGGTTTTCACCGCGGGAGACCGGTTGAGGGCGAACTCGCGAAACGTACGCGCTTCTGCTTCAATGAGGCCCGCGGTTTTCACCGCGGGAGACCTCCAGTCGTCGGTGGGCCTCTCGGCGTGGGACCTCTTGCTTCAATGGGGCCCGCGGTTTTCACCGCGGGAGACAACCTAACCGGTGGCGCTCTTCGTATAGACCAGTTGCTTCAATGGGGCCCGCGGTTTTCACCGCGGGAGACGGGCCGCGGTCGTGGCCCAGTTCGTTTGGTGGGACAAGCTTCAATGGGGCCCGCGCATGGGTGGCCGGTTAACGAAAAACTGAACGAGTTCGATCGGTTGCGTCCTCGCTGCCGAACCAGGTTGCGGGTCGCGCGAGGACCTGATCTTCTCCGCCACCATGGACGGTGCCGAACTTCAGGATTTGCTGCGGACCCTGCTTCCGGACGAGGTGCTGCTGGAGGTCGCGACCGCGACGGGCTTCCACCAGCGCGA
>CAIKNO010000493.1 GCA_903828805.1 uncultured Sandaracinus sp.
CGCGGCCCACGGGCGCTCGAAGCGGAAGGCTCCCGTCTCGAGCGGCACTTCGTACACGGTCTCGACCCACCACGCGACCACGACGATCGTCGGGATCAGCAGGAGCAACGTCCAGCCCGTCGCCAGGAGCGCGTGCATCCCCCGCTTCATCGAGGCCTCTCCCCGTCGCCCTGGGGCGCGCGACGCTCGTGCTCGACGCTGAGCACCAGCGGCGCCCCATGGACCGTCAGGCGCCCCTCGAGCAGGCGGCCGAGCCGCGCGACGACCGAGGCGAGCGCGCGACGCGCGGCGTCATCATCCGGCAAGTCGGCGGCGATCCGGACGATGAGCGTGCCGTCGAAGGCCGGGTCCAGCGCGTGCTGCCGGGCGGCGCCCAGCACCGTCGCGCCGACCACCGGCTCGACCTCGTCGGCAGACTCGAGCACCAGCGAGAGCACGACCGGTGCGGGCACGGCGAGCGACGGCGAGACGGCGACGGGCGACGCCGAGACGGCGACGGGCGACGGCCCGGCCTCGGGCCCCGCGGCGTCTCGAACGTCAGGCGCATCCGCGACCGGTTCCTGCACGACGGCGTCCGGAGGCGCATCCCCGACCCGTGCGGTCGCTGCCCCATCCTCCTCGGTCTGCAGGCGGAGGTCGGGCGTCCGGGACGACGCTGCGCCGACCGACGCCGCCAAGGGCGTCTGGACCGGCTCGACCGACGGGACGCGCGTGCCCGCAGCCCCGACCGGCGAGGCCCCGGCCGCGATCGGCGAGGGCCCGGCGCTTCGGGCCGGAGGCATCACCGAGGGGGCGGCCGCCTGCATCGTCGCGCGCACCACCCGGACCGCACCGACGAGCATCGACTCGCACTGTTCCGAACTCGGGACGGCCCGTGCGAACTTCACGAGGTCCGAGTCTCCGAGCAACGTCGAGACCTCGCTCTTCATCCCCGCCGGCAGCCGCGCATGCTCCAGCCGGGCGAGCACCTCGTCCGTCGTGCTCTCGAGACCGTTGAAGCCGTAGCGCGCGCCGAGGTAGTCGCGGAGCGCGTCGCTGACGGCATCGACCAGTTCGACCTGGCGACCTTGCTCGATCAGCGCCGCACCGCGGGCGCGGATCGAATCGAGGCGCTCGAGCGCCAGCTCCCATGCGGGCCGCGGCGGCGGCGGCGGGAGCGCCGCCTTGGGGCGACGGCTCCACCACCGCGACGCCAGCCAGCTCAGCAGCGCCGTGACCAGCACGACCCCGAGCGCTCCGAGCAACCACGCGAGGGTGTAGTCGTCCTCCATCACGACGACCGGCGTCGACGGGGGACGGGGCTGCGCGTCCGGCTCGTTCGCGAGCAGCGAGCCCACCGTGATGCGCACGGGTTCGGTGCGGACCGTGCCGACCGCGCCTTCGGCCGTGATCACGCGGAGCGCGATCGCCGGGATCTCGACCTCGCCCGGCATCAGGGCGAGCAGGTCGAGCTCGAACACGAGTTGCCGGTGCGCCGCATCGGCCGGACGTTCGCGGTGGCGCTGCGCGTGGAGCTCGAGGCTCCCGAAGGACTGCCGCGGCACCGAGACGTCGTCGTTCGTCGGCAGCACGACGTTGACCACCACGTGGATCAAGTCGCCGGTGACGAGCCCTTCACGCGGCTCGACGCGCAGCGTCACGGCCGGGACGTGCCCCTCGGGCAGCGGCGCTTCCTCAGCGTCGGGAGAAGGCTCGACCGCGTCGTCGGGGGCCGCGGTGGGGGTCCCCGCATCGGCCACGCGGCTTCCCACGCCGCCGCCATCTTGGGCCGCAACGCGGCCCGCTCCGGTCCCGCAGAGGATCACGGCCGACCCGAGGAGCACGAGGGCGCAGCGACGCGCCGACCGAGCGTTCCCGAGGTTCGCGCGCGGAGGACTCATCCGTACCCCTTCATGCGTTTCTGCCGGCGCCGGAAGAGCTCCGAGAGCGCGCTCGCGTAGGGGCGATCGGTCTGCACCCGGACGTGATCGACGCCGAGACGACCGAAGAGCTGCTCCCTGGCCGCGCGCTCCTTGGCGATGTTCTGCGCATAGGCCCGCCGCACCCGCGGATCGCCGGTGTCGATCTCCAGCAGTTCGCCCGTCTCGAGATCCTCGACCAAGGCGAGCCCGACGTCGGCGAGCTGCTCCTCCCGCGGATCGACCACCTGGATCGGGATCAGGTCGTGCCGCGCCGCGGCGACCCGGAGGCTGCGCTCCCACCCGTCCGCGATCAGGTCGCTCACGAGGAACGCGACGGATCGACGGCGCTGCACGCCGCCGAGCAAGTCGAGCGCGCACCGGAGGTCCGTGCCCCGGCCCTTCGGCTTGGCGGTGAGGATCTCGGTCACGACGCGCATCACGTGCCCCTTGCCCTTCTTGGGCGGGACGTAGCGCTCCACGCGGTCGGTGAAGAGGATGAGGCCGACGCGGTCGTTGTTCTTGATGGCGCTGAACGCCAGCAGCGCGGCCACCTCGGCGACGGTCTCGACCTTCGGCCGCGCGACGCTCCCGAAGCGCTCGCTCGCCGACAGGTCGACGAGCAACATCACGGTCATCTCCCGCTCTTCGGAGAAGACCTTGACGTACACCTCGTTCATGCGGGCCGAGACGTTCCAGTCGATGAACCGAACGTCGTCCCCCGGCTGGTACTGCCGCACCTCCGAGAACGCCATGCCGCGTCCCTTGAAGACGGAGTGGTAACCGCCGGCGAGCTGCTCGTTCGCGAGCCGCGCGGTGCGGATCTCGATCGTCTTCAGCTTCTTGATGAGCTCGCGCGGGATCATGCGGGTCGGCTCGGAGCAGCGAAGGCCACGCGGACGATGCACCTCTGCGGAGAGCGATGGATCACGGCACTTCGACGGTGTCGAAGATGCGTCGAACGACCTGTTCGCTCGTGAGCTCCTCCGCCTCGGCTTCGTAAGTCAGGAGGATGCGATGCCGCAGCACGTCGGGCCCCACCGCCTTCACGTCCTCGGGGGTCACGTAGCCTCGGTGGCGGATGAACGCGTGGGCCCGCGCGGCGAGGTTCAACGCGATGGAGGCGCGCGGCGACGCCCCGTGCGCGACCATCCCCGCGAGGTCCTTCATGCCGGCCTTGCGGGGATCGCGGGTCGCGATGACCACGTCGACGATGTAGTCGTGGATCTTGTCGTCGACGATGATGTCGCCGATGGTCCTGCGGGCGCTCAGCACCTGCTCGGGCGTGCACACGCGCTGCACTGCGAGGGGGTCCGGGGACGACGGGTCCCTCCGGGTCCGGCCGGCCCCGCTGAGCGCGAGCCGGCTCATCCGATCCATGATCCGCTTCTCCTCGTCGCGCGTCGGGTAGCCGACCTTCACGTGGAGCATGAACCGATCGATCTGCGCCTCGGGCAGCGGATACGTGCCTTCCTGCTCCACCGGGTTCTGGGTCGCCATCACCATGAAGGGCTGCGGAAGCGGCCAGGTCGTGTCGCCGATGGTGACCTGCTGCTCCTGCATCGCCTCGAGCAGCGCGCTCTGCACCTTCGCCGGCGCGCGGTTGATCTCGTCGGCGAGCACGAGATTCGCGAAGATCGGCCCCTGCTTGGCGGTGAATTCGCCCTTCTGCTGGTTGTAGATGACGGTCCCGACGACGTCGGCCGGGAGCATGTCCGGCGTGAACTGGATGCGGGAGAAGTGCGCGCTGAAGGTGTCGCAGACCGTCTTCACGGTGAGCGTCTTCGCGAGCCCGGGAACGCCCTCGAGCAGCACGTGCCCGCCCGTCAGGAGGCCGATGAGGATGCGCTCGATCATCTCCTCCTGCCCGACGATGACCTTCCGGACCTCGTGCAAGATCGGATCGACGAACGCACTCTCGCGCTGCACCAGCTCGTTGATCGCCCGGACGTCCATGGATTCCGCTCGCCCCTTCCGAAGTTCGCTGCGCGGTTAGCACGCCGCGCCGCGGCCTGGCAACACGCGGCCGGCCCCGTTGTTCCCCCCGGCGCGGAGCGGCGGGCTCAGTCCGCGAGATGACAGGCGACCGAATGCCCTTCTTCGGTCGTCCGCAGCGCCGGCACCTCACGATCGCACAGGCCCGGCTTCGAATCGGGACATCGTGGGTGGAACCGGCACCCTTCCGGCGGGGCGAGGGGGCTGGGCACGTCCCCGGTGAGCGCCAGGCGCACCCGGCGTCGGGCGGGCTCGACGTGCGGGATCGCCGACAGCAGGGCCCGCGTGTAAGGGTGCTTCGGCCGCTCGTAGAGCGCGTCGGACGGCGCCTGTTCGACGATCTTGCCGAGGTACATGACGGCGACCCGCCGACTCATCCACCGCACGACCGAGAGATCGTGCGCCACGAACAAGTACGCCAGGCCGAGCTCGTCCTGCAGGTCCCGAAGCAGATTGACGATCTGCGCCTGGATGGAGACGTCGAGCGCGCTCACCGGCTCGTCGGCGACGATGAAGCGCGGCTCCACGGCGAGCGCACGGGCGATGACCACCCGCTGACGCTGCCCGCCCGAGAGTTCGTGCGGATACCGCGTGCGCTGATCGCGGCGCAGCCCCACGCGCTCGAGCAGTCGGCCCACGCGCGCCTCGAGATCGGCCTCGGAGTCCGAAAGGCCATGAACCCGGATGGGTTCCCCCACCGCCGACTCCACCGTCATCCGCGGATGGAGCGCCGCTTGCGGGTCCTGAAAGACGATCTGCATGCGCCGTCGCAGCGGCCGCAACGCGGAGGGCGCGAGGGAGGTGATGTCCCGGCCCTCGAAGTGGATGCGCCCCGCGCTCGGCTCGATCAGCCGGAGGACCATCCGACCGAGCGTCGTCTTTCCGCAGCCCGACTCCCCGACCAGCCCGAGCGTCTCGCCCGCGGCGACCTCGAGGTCGACGCCATCGACCGCGCGCACCACCCCGCCCCCGGCGCCCCAGAGACCGCGGCGGAGAGGGAAATGCTTCGAGAGCCCCTGCACCCGCAGGATGGGCGAGGCGCCGCCTTCCGGGGTCGCGGACCGTTCACTCATGCACGACCTCCCTCCGCGCTCAGCGCCCCGGGCCGGGCGTGCACGCACGCCGCGAGATGGTCGGCGTCGACCGACACGAGGGGCGGCGCGGCCCCTCGACACGCGTCGGTGGCCTCGTCGCAGCGCGCCTGGAAGCTGCACCCCGCCGGGAGGCTCCGCAGATCGGGAACGACCCCGCGGATCGTCGGCAATCGAACGCTGCGCGCGTTGTCTCCGTGGCTCGGCGCGCTCCGCAGGAGACCCCGGGTGTAGGGATGCCGCGGACGGGCGAAGAGCTGCGCGGCCGGCGCGTGCTCGACGATCCGACCGGCGTACATCACCGCGACGTCGTCCGCGAACTCGGCGACGACGCCGAGATCGTGGGTGATGAGCACGACGCTCGCGTCGCTCTCCTTCGCCAGCCGCGAGAGCAGGTCGAGGATCTGTGCCTGGATGGTGACGTCGAGGGCCGTGGTGGGCTCGTCCGCGATCAGCAAGGTCGGCTCGCAGGCGAGCGCCATCGCGATCATCACGCGCTGCCGCATCCCGCCCGAGAGCTGATGCGGGAACGCGTCCGCACGCTCGGCCGGAGCGGGCACGCCGACCCGCGCCAGCAGCTCGAGCGTGCGCGCCCGCGCGGCCGCGCGCGACAGCGGCAGATGGGCGCGGAGCGTCTCGTCGATCTGTGCCCCGACCGTGTAGACGGGATGGAGCGCGCTCGACGGGTCCTGGAAGACCATCGCGACCCGACGGCCGCGGAGCGCACGAAGCGAGGGCTCGGACATCCCGACGAGGTCCTGTCCCTCGAACACGATCCGGCCTCGGTCGACGCGCCCGGGGGCCGGCAGCAGCCCCATGATCGCCAGGGACGTCACGCTCTTGCCGCACCCGCTCTCGCCGACGATCCCGAGGGTCTGCCCTCGGCCGACGGAGAACGACACGCCGTCGACGGCACGCACGAGGCCTTCGTCGGTCGGGAACGACACGGCGAGGTCGTCGACGGTCAAGAGCGGCGCACGCATGGGCCGCGAGTCTAGCCCGGAGCGCGCGCGTCCGGGTGGGTATAGAGTGCGCGCGATGCGCCCTCTGGCCGCCCCCGCCCTGCTCGTCGCGCTGGTCTCGGCCTGTGCGGGGGCCCCCTGCCCCGCCCCCGCGCTCCGGTTCACCGAGGCCGGTGCCGCCCTGCGCGCGCACCGCTCCATGCGGACCCACGCACGCGTCGTCCGGGCCGAGGCCCGCATCGATCGCCGGGACGAAGGCGGCCGCGTGCACGGCACGGTCTTGATGTTCCTCGAGCGCCCCGACCGCGTTCGCTTCGACGCCATGACGCCCCTCGGGCCCGCCGCGGTCCTCACGAGCGACGGGCACACGTTCGCGCTGATGGACCTGCGGGAGGACCGGTTCTTCATCGGCGGGGCCTGCCCCGAGAACATCGCGCGTCTGACGGGCCTGCCGCTCTCGGCCTCCGAAGTGACCGGGCTGCTGCTCGGGGAGTCGCCGCTGCTGCCGGACGCCGACGAAACGCTCGACTGTGCCGAGGGCCGGTACGTGATCACCCGCCGCGATCCCGAGGGCCGCCACCAGACGCTGATCCTCGAGGTACGCCCGGGCGATGCGGCGCGGGCACCGTCGGAGCAGCGGCTTCGCCTCCGGTCGAGCGAGGTTCGGGAACGCGACGGCACCCTCGCCTGGAAGATGGCGTGGGACGACTACCGGGTCGTCGAGGACCCCGACAGCGACGCGACCCCCCGGATGGGCGTCGCGATGCCGTTCCGCGTCCGCTTCGAGCAACCGGCGGCCGGGGTCGACACCCTCGTGAACTTCACGTCGATCGACCTGAACGCCGAGGTCCCCGACGGCGCGTTCGTTCAGTCCCCGCGTCCGGGGCTCTCGGTGCAGGCCGTGGCGTGCCCACCCTCGGTGCCCTGAGCGGGCGACCACCGCTCGGACACGGAGTTGCTCGAACCGCGCTCCGGCGCCGCGGACGCTTTCGCGGCGGCCCCGACCGCCGCGTGCACGTCCCGTTTCGCGAGGGTGGCCATCGGCCCGTTGCCATGAGGCCATGGATCGTGCAGCGTGCGGCGGGTGATCGACCGCGGAGGGATGGCGATGCTTGGACGGTGGGCCCTGGTGCTCGTGACGCTCGCGGGCGCCCCCGGCTGCGCGCTCGATCGCGCCCCGCTCGCCGACGACGGAAGCACCGGACCAGTCGACGCCGGGCGGGACGCCGGACGAGACGCCGGACGAGACGCCGGGCGGGATGGAGGCCGTCGCCCCGACGCGAACGTCGACCTCGACGCGAACGTCGACCTCGACGCGAGCGTCGACCTCGACGGCGGCCTCGACGCAGATGCCGGCTCGGACTCGGGCACGGCGTTCGACGCCGGACTCGATGGAGGACAGGACGCCGGCCCCCCGCCGTGTACGCCCGGCCCCGCCACGTGCGTGGGCGACGTCGAGACGGTGTGCGACGCAGCGACCGGCATCGAGACGGCCCGCATGTGCCCGCTCGGCTGCAACGCCGCCGGCGCCGCATGCGCACGGTTGATTCCCGCGAACGTCGGGGCTCTCGACCCCGCGACGTCGATCGGTTCCCGGACGTACACCGGAGAGCAGACGTACGACACGACCGTGTGCGATTCGGGGGAACCGCTTCCTCAGGCGAGCGGCGGCCCCGAAGTCTGCGTGCTGCACGTCGACCGCTTCACCCTCGCCGCGGGCGCGGGGCTGCGGGTGATCGGAGTCCGGCCGCTGGTGATCGTGGCGGAGGACGCCGTGGTCATCGACGGCGTCCTCGACGCATCCGCGGTCGGCACGACGCCCGGCGCCAGCGGCGGAAGGGGTGGCACGGCCGCGAGTCCGAGCCTCGGTGAGTTCGGCGGTGGCGGCGGCAACGCGTCCGGAGCCTTCCGAGACGGCGGCGGCGGCGGCGGCGGCGCCTGCGGCACCGGCGGGAATGGCGGCCGCGGCGGCGCGGTGACCGGCGGGTTCGGGGGCGCAGCGCACCCCGCGGAGCACGTGCTCGAGCCCCTGACCGGGGGCAGCGGTGGGGGCTTCGCGCGCGGCGCCGGCACCCGGTCCGGATTCGGCGGCGCCGGGGGCGGCGCGGTGCAGATCTCGTCAGCGGTCTCGATCACGGTCCGCGGCGCGGTGCTCGCCGGCGGCGGCGGCGGCAACGGAGGCCTCGACAACCCAACGAACTACGGCGGCGGCGGCGGCGGCGGCTCCGGCGGGAGCGTGCTCCTCGAGGCCCCCCTGCTCGACTTCGGTCCCGACGCCACGGTGTGGACCTCGGGCGGCGGCGGCGGCGGGAGCGGCTCGATCGAGGGCCCCGGCCGGTCCGGGACGGACGGTCGCACCACCGGCCTGCGGGCGTCGGGCGGTCCCTCGGGAGGCGCGATGTACGGCGCGGCGGGCGGCGACGGCGGTGGCGGTGTCACGCCCGCCGGCGCCATCGGCAGCAGCAACCCCGAGTCGACCGGCGGCAACGGCGGCGGCGGCGGCGGTGGCGTGGGCTGCGTCGTCCTGCGAAACCGCGGTGGCGTGGCCCCGTCGTCGGGAAGCTTCAGCGGCTCGGCGAGTCCGGCCTTCCAGGTCCTCTCCGTTCGCAGCGAGTGAGCCCGGGGTCGGCGTCGGCCCGGGTCTTGAACGCGGACCTCGGCGCACGGACAGGCACGTCCCGCGGGGCCCCGACCGAGATCCGGTGAACCGGATCCGGCCGGGCGTCAGGCGATGCCGTCGATGACCCGCAGCGCCAGTTCGTAGCGCCCGAGCGGCGGCATGATGTACGCGCCGGCGACCCTGGAGCGCACGGCCGCGAGCATCTCCCGCGCGATCGTCACCCCCTCGCGCCGCGCGTCGTCGCCATTGCCGGCCCGGCGCATCCGCTCGCGAATTCCATCCGGCACGCTCATGCCGGGCACCTCGTTGTGCAGGAACTCCGCATTTCGGTAGCTGGCCAGCGGCAGCAGACCGACGAGCACGGGCATCTCGAGGTGCGCGATGTCCGAGAGGAAGCGGTCGAGGACGTCCGGATCGTACACCGGCTGGGTCATCACGACCTCGGCGCCTGCGGCCCGCTTCTTCTCGAGCCGCTCGACCTCGCGCGCGTAGTCCTTCGCGGCCGGTTCCGCACCCGTGGCGAGGAGGAACCCCGTGGCCGCCCCGAGCGGCTTGCCTCCGGGATCGAAGCCGCGGTTCATCCCCTCCACGAGCCGCAGCAGCCCGACCGAGTCGAGGTCGTAGACGGGGGTCGCGTCGGGGAAATCGCCCATCTTGGGTGGATCTCCGGTGATCACGACCAGGTTGTTCAGGCCGAGCTCGTGGCACCCGAGCAGGTGCGCGACGAGGCCGAGCACGTTGCGATCACGGGTCGTGACGTGCATCAGGGCCGGCATCCCGAGCTGTTCCTGGATCCGGTGACAGAGCGCGAAGTTGCCCATGCGCGCCGTCGCGCGCGCGCCATCCGCGACGTTGATCACGTGCACGCCGCCATCGCGGAGCATCCGCGCGGCGTCGAGGGCCTTCGCAGGCGAGAGTCCCGCCGGGGGATTGACCTCGACCGACACCACGAACTCGCCGCGGGCGAGCTTCGCGCCGAGCAACCCCTTTCCGGCGAGCGAGAGCTTCGAGACGCCGGGCGCGACCGGAGAGGCCGCCTCGCGGATCTCGTGGGCACCGAGCGCCGCCCCCGCCTCGACCGAGACGTCCGACGACGCCCCGAGCATGCGGGCCGCCGCGGCCATCTGCCGGACGTGCTCCGGGGTGGTGCCGCAACAACCCCCGATCCCGCGCACGCCGGCCTTCAACATTCGGCGCGCGTACACGAGGAAATAGTCCGGCGTCGCCATGTACGCGAAGCGACCCTCGACCCGGCGAGGCAACCCGGCGTTGGGCTGGGCGATCACGGGAAGCCCCGGGCCGAGCATGCGGGTCGCGGTCTCGTACACCCCGGCGGGGCCGTCCGCGCAGTTCACGCCGATGGCATCCGCACCCCACTCGGCGATCCGCGCCGCGACATCCTCCGGACCGGCGCCATCGGCCATCGTGCCGAACGAATCGAACGAGACGGACGCGATCAGGGGCGCGTGCTTCTCCGGGCCGGCCGCGGCCATCGCCAGGCGGCTGCCCTCGAGGGCGAGCCTGAGTTCCTCCGGCTGCCGGAACGTCTCGAGGATCAGCGCGTCCACTCCCTCGTCGAGGAGGACCGCCGCTTGCTCCCGGAACGCCCCTCAATCTCGGGGGCTATTTCCGAAGCTCTCGATGAAGCGGGAGTGATGGGCCAGACGCCCTACACGCTCGAAGTCAGTTCGATGGGCTTTGAGACGCAAAAGAAGCCGATCGAAATCTCGACAACCACTACCGAAATTGAAATTCAGTTGCAAGACAAAGTCTATGCGTTGAACGAAGTTGTCGCCAAATCGTCGAAAGAAGATCCAGCCTATCGAGTGATGCGTTACGCCATTGCCAATGCGCCCTTTCACCTGCATCAAGTGGCAAGTTTCACCTCCGAGAATTACCTGAAAGGAAGCGCGAAGATCGAAAAGATACCCGGGTTGATGAAGATGA
>CAIKNO010000494.1 GCA_903828805.1 uncultured Sandaracinus sp.
GCTCTGCTGCGCTTCTGAGTTCGCTCAAGGACCGGCATCGATAGCGGCATCGGCGGTGTCCGCGTCGGCAGTGTCTGCGTCGACGTCGCCCGCATCCATCGACATTCCACCGTCGATCGCCCCCGCGTCCATCGACATCCCACCGTCGACGTCCCCCGCATCCGACATCGCAGCGGCATCGGGTGTCGCCGCGTCGAGCGCCGCGTCGACCGCAGCATCCAGCGACGCATCAGCGGAGGCGTCGAGCGAGGCGTCCACGCTCCCGTCCTCGGGCACGACGCACTTGCCGACGACGCACATCGCCGGCGACAGACAATCGCTGTGGCGAATGCATCCCTGATCGCCGCAACCGACGAGCGCGACGGACACCGCGCAAACCGCCCAAAGGCGCGCCCTCACAGGCCCACCTCGAAGCCCAGGCCTCCATTGAAGGACGTCACGACCGTGCCGGTCGGCAGATCGGAGCCGTAGAGGTAAGCGTCGATCACGAGGTGCGCGAGCACCGCGATCCGGTCGGTGAAATGCATCGCGAGCACCATCCCTGCATCGACCCCGAAGAGCGTGAACGGCGCCAGGATCGCCACCAGGCCGATCGACGGTCGCAGCTCGATGGGTGCGAGCATCGCGCGAAATCCAGCCCGCACGACCGCGCCGATGCTCGCCCGGTCTTCGACCTCGACCCGGACGGCGGCACCGATCACCACCTGCTCCTCCTCCTCGAGCCAGGTATGCATCCCGGCTTCGACGAAGAGCGGCGTACGACGCAGCCGCGCTTGACCATCGCCGCCCCCCACCGAGAGGCCCGTCAACACGCGCGCATCGACCGCAAAGCGTCGTGTCTGCGCATGCGCCTTCCCCTCCGGCGCGAACGACGCGGCGATCACGAGCACCACCCAGCAGGCACGACCCAGAGCCGTCATGACCCGAACCATCAGCACGTTGCGTGCCGCGCCGGCTCAAGCACGACGACGCGTCGAAGGTCGGGCGTCCGAAGAAGCGCGCTGATACCCCCGCGCCGCGTCCCGGGCCTGAGGCAACTCCCCGAACGCCGCGGTCAGCGTGGTCTTCCTCGCAGAAAGTGCGCGCAGCACGATCTCGTCGGACGCCAGCGTCCGCTCGAAGGCCGCCTTTACGCGAACACGCAGTCCCGGCGCGAGCGATTCGAACTCGAGCGACGTGAGCCCATCGACGAACTCCTGACGCTCCTCCATCCAGCGCTGATGCTCCTCCAGCGGTGCCCCCGCGTCGGGCGCGGGCACCTCGAGGCCTTCGAGCCAGCGCTCGACGTCGTCCGGGTTCGCGGGCGCCGACATCAGCGGCGCGCGGCGCGCAGCTCCACCCAGCCGTCGCGCAGGCTCGAGAGCACCCGCGTCGCCGGCTCGAGACCTTCGGTCGTGCCCTCACGCACGCACGTCGAGATCGTGTGGAGCACGAACTCGTAGAGCGACGCGAGCTGAGCACACAGCTCGGGTGCCTTCGAGGCGTCCAGCGTCGCGAGCAGCTCGTCGACGATGGCGTGGGCCCGGTTCAACCGGTCGCAACGATGCGCGATCTCACCCGCTTGGTCCGCTGCAACCGCTTCGCGCAGGAAACGCAGCGCGCCGTCGTAGAGCGAGATGACCAGCTCGAGAGGGCTCGCGGTCGCGACCTGTGTGGTCTGGTAGCGGGAGAGTGCGAACGACATCGGTCCTCCGAATCGCATGGCTGGTGGGGGAACCAACCGGCAAAGCACCTATCGAATCGAGGCCGTCGGGCACCTCGAACCTCCGGGGACGGCGCCTCTCGCCGACCCCCGCAGACTACTGCAACTGGCCGAGGGCCGCCTGAAGTCGGCTCCCCTGGCTCTGCAAACCGCTCATCGTCTTTTCGAGGCTCGCGAACTGCGATCGCAGCAGCTTCTCGTACGAGGAGACTCGGTCGTTCATGCGCGTGACTTGAGTCCCGATCTCACGATTTCTGCGCGAGATGCTCGCGATGCGCTGCGAAGGGATGCCGTTCGTCGCGTCGGTCAGGTCGCCGAGCAGCGTGTCGACGCTCGTCATCGCGCCGGTGGTGATCGAACCGCCGCCCGCGAGCATGTTCGTGACGCCCGATGGGTCCGCGGCCAGGGCCGCCGCCAGCTTGGTGCTGCTCAGCGTGAGTGAGCCGTCCGTCTGGATCGAGAGCCCGATGCTCGCGAGGGTGTTGTACCGACCGGTCGCGCCGGTGACGGCGGTCGTGATCGTCGTGCGCAGCCTCGACTGCACGCTGCGCAGGCCCGCGTCGCCCGAGAGTGACTCCGGTCCCTTCTTCACGCCCACGTACGCGGACTCGGCGTTGATGAACGACGTGATGTTGTTGTACGCCGAGACGAAGCTCTGGAGCCGTGTCTGGAGCGCGGCGTCGTCCCGGGTGATCTCGACGGCCTGCGTCGAGGTGCCCGATGACGTACCCACGAGGTTGAGGGTGACGCCCGGAATCGTGCCCGACACCGAATTCGTGCTCGAAGTGACCGCGAAGCCGTCGACCTCGAGGGTCGCATCCTGGGCGGCCTGCCGGATGTTCGCGGGGAGGTTCAGCCCGAAGGACACGCCGGTCTCGGTGACCGTCAGAGCATTGGCGGTCCCTGTCTGGTTTCCGGAGATCTGGAGCCGGTACGCTGTGCCGTCATAGAGGACGCCGGCGGTCACGCCCGCGCCAGAGGCATTGATCTTGTTCACGACGCTGTCGAGGGAATCGGCTGCGTCGACCGCGACGTCGACGGCGGTGCCCGTGCCGATCTGCAGCGACAGGGTCCCCGCGCCGAACCCGCCCGCGGAGTCGCGGGTGGCCACGGCGTTCGAGTAGATCCGCGGCGCCTTCGCGAGCTGGGTCACCCGGACGTCGAAGCGCCCGAGCGTCCCACCGCCGGTGGAGGACACCGTGAACACCGAAGAATCGGTCGAGCTGACCTTGTTCGGCTCGGCCTCGGACTTGGAGTCGAGGTTCTGCGTCGCCGTGCGAAGGTCGGTGAGTCGGAGTTTGAGCGTCGTCCACTTGTTGGACTTGGCGGTGAGGTCCTTCTGCTGCTGCTCGAGCTGCTTGATCGGAATGCGCTGCAGGGCCACCAGCTGGCTGACCATGCTCTCGGTGTCGAGACCGCTGGCGAGACCGGAAAACGCGATGACCATGGGCGACTCCTTGCAGCGAGATGGCCCGCCGCCGTGCCCCCCGGCACGGCGACGAGCTGGACCTCAGATCACGAGACCTCAGCCTCGAAGCAGGTTCAGTGCCACCTGCGGTGCCTGGTTGGCCTGCGAGAGCACCGAGACGCCCGCCTGCACCAGGATGTTGTTCCGAGTCATCTCCGCGGTCTCCGACGCCACGTCGACGTCGCGGATCCGAGAGTTGGCGGCCGAGATGTTCTCTCGGGCCGAACCCAGGTTCGCCACGGTGACGTTGAGCCGGTTCTGGACCGTACCGAGACCCGCACGGATGGTCGAGACCGCGTTGATGGCGGTGTCGAGGGTGGTCAGCGCCGACTGGGCGGCCGTCTGGGTGGACAGCGCGACCGTCGAGCCGCCCGCGAGGGTGGCGAAGTCCGAGTTCGCGATGTTGAACGAGATCTGGTCGTTCGACGACGAGCTCGTGCCGACCTGGAGGGTCGCCGCGGCCGTGCTGAGCGTGCCATCGAGGAGCTTGGTCCCGTTGAACTCCGTCACGTCCGAGATGCGGGTGATCTCGGCCTGAAGAGCCACGTTCTCGTTCTCGATGTAGACGCGCTCCGCGCTGCCGAGGGTGCCGTTGGCGGACTGCACCGCCAGTTCACGGACGCGGGTGAGCACGCCGCTGATCTCGTTCAGCGCGCCTTCCGCCGTCTGCAGCATGGACACGCCGTCGTTCGCGTTGCGCTCGGCCTGACCGAGGCTCCGGATCTGCGACTTGAAGCGCTCGCTGATCGCGAGGCCCGCGGAATCGTCCGCGGCCGTGTTGATGCGCTGACCGCTCGACAGGCGACCGAGGTTGCCGTTGAGGCGGGCCTGGGTCGCGCCGAGGCTGCGCTGCGCGTTCATCGACGCGACGTTGGTGTTGATAGTCAGTGCCATGGTCTCTCCTCCGTGAGAGTTCAGTCGGGCCGTCCGGGCCCACCGGTGGTGCGGATGCACCCATCGAACCCCTCATCCGAGTGATTTCGGCTGTGGCGTTCGAAGAATCGATTGGCCTCGACGGTCGGGCGGGCGCGTCCACCTCGTCCGACACGTGGGGCGCCGCCTTGGGGGCACCGAGCGTCCTGAGGATCACTCGAGCGCCGAACCACAAGGAAACGCGCCATCGCTGTCGATGGCCTGGAGACGAACCACACCGTCGCGCGCGAGGCAGCGGGTGGGCATGGGCGTCTCAGTCGTGAAAGTTCAACATCTCAATTGCATGACTCTTCATCCTCTGGGTCGACGGCGCCCTCCCCGCACCGTCCGACATGGACATGGTTTGGAAGTCCGCCCGTCACCGCCCCCCCCCGGCACGGCGACGCGCGGAACCTCAGCTCACGGAACCTCAGCCTCGCAGCAGGGTCAACGCCGCCTGCGGCGCCTGGTTGGCCTGCGAGAGCACCGAGACGCCCGCCTGCACGAGGATGTTGTTCCGGGTCATCTCCGCGGTCTCCGCGGCGACGTCGACGTCGCGGATGCGCGAGTTGGCGGCCGAGATGTTCTCGCGGGCCGAGCCCAGGTTCGCCACCGTGACGTTGAGCCGGTTCTGGACCGTGCCGAGCCCTGCGCGGATGGTCGAGACCGCGTTGATGGCGGTGTCGAGCGTGGTCAGCGCCGCCTGGGCGTTCGTCTGGGTGGACAGGGAGACCGCCGCGCCCGTGAGCGTCGAGAAGTCCGAGTCCTGGATCGAGAACGAGATCTGGTCGTTCGTGGTCCCGTTGATGCCCACCTGCAGGGTGGCGCCGGTGCTCACGGTGCCATCGAGAAGCTTGGTCCCGTTGAACTCCGTCACGTCCGAGATGCGGGTGATCTCGGCCTGCAGCGCGAGGTTCTCGTTGTCGATGTAGACGCGCTCCGCGCTGCCGAGGGTGCCGTTGGCGGACTGCACCGCCAGCTCACGGATGCGGGTGAGCACGCCGCTGATCTCGTTCAGCGCGCCTTCCGCCGTCTGCAGCATGGACACGCCGTCGTTCGCGTTGCGCTCAGCCTGGCCGAAGCTGCGGATCTGTGACTTGAAGCGCTCGCTGATCGCGAGGCCCGCGGAATCGTCCGCGGCCGTGTTGATGCGCTGACCGCTCGACAGGCGACCGAGGTTGCCGTTGAGGCGCATCTGTGTCGCGCCGAGGTTCCGCTGGGCGTTCATCGAAGCGACGTTGGTGTTGATCGTCAGTGCCATGGTCTCTCCTCCTTGAGAGTTCGTGCGGGCCATCCGGGCCCTTCGGCGGTGCAACTACACCCACTCACCAGTTCGACTGAAAAAGATAAACCTTAAGGACTGTTGCAAAAAACTTGCAAGATTGTTTTTGACGCATCCCAGCGACCAAGA
>CAIKNO010000495.1 GCA_903828805.1 uncultured Sandaracinus sp.
AGATCAACGGCCAGAACCTCCGCCAGCTCTTCCATGAAGGTGGGGCGCCCGCCGCCGTGTTCCATCTCGCGGGCGGCTCGTCGGTGCGCCCATCCTTCGAGAATCCGCTCGAGGACTTCCATCGGACCGTGACCACGACCGCGGGCTTGCTGGAGTGGATTCGCACCGACTCGCCGACGACGCGCGTGGTGTGCGCGTCGAGCGCCGCGGTGTACGGGGATGGCCACGCAGGCTGTATTTCCGAGGGATCGGCGCTCAACCCGTGCTCGCCCTATGCCGTTCACAAGGCGATGATGGAGGGCGTATGCCGCAGCTACAGCACCCACTTCGGGCTGCAGATCGCGGCCGTGCGACTCTTCTCGATCTACGGCGAGGGCCTCGAGAAGCAGCTGCTCTGGGACCTCTGTGCACGACTCTCCGGGGGCACGCGTGAGCTCGTGCTGAGCGGATCGGGCGAGGAGCTTCGCGACTGGCTCCACGTGTCCGACGCGGCACGCCTGCTCGGCGCGGTCGGCACGAGACCGCGGGAAGGTTTCGCTGCCATCAACGGAGGCACCGGGCGCGGTACGTCGGTCCGCGAGCTCGCGACCCGCGTGTTGCACGCCTGGGGCTCCGACGCGCGCTTGACCTTCAACGGCGAGGTCCGCGAAGGCGATCCTCGATCGCTCGTCGCGGACGTCACGGCGATGAAGGCCCTCGGCTTCGAGCCGGAGACCGGCCTCGACGAGAGCCTCCCGGCGACGGTGGACTGGTACAAGGCGCGCCTTCGATTCCAGGGATCCGCGTCCGCGACGGAACCTCGACCGTCGCCGTCCGCGTAGGTCCTCGATTTGCCCCCTTCGACCGACCACGGTTCAGCGATGCGCATTCTCGTCGTCTGCCATTACTGGCGCCCGCACCGGGGGGGGATCGAGAGCCTGGCCTACGAGCAGGGCCGTCGACTGGTCGAGCTCGGTCACCGCGTCGTGGTCGTCACGAGCCGTCTCCCCGGCGATCCACCGTTCCTCATCGACGAGGGAATCGAGGTCCACCGCGTCAGCGCGCTCAATCCGCTCGAAGCGAAGGGGATTCCTTATCCGCTCTTCTCCCCCTCGCTGCTGCCGACCCTCGAGCGCCTTCTCCGCACCTCGGAGGTCGTGCTGGCTCACAGCCACACCTTCATGCCTTCGGTCGCGGCCGCGGTGCTCGGTCGGCGCCGCGGCGTGCCGGTGATCGTCTTCCAGCAGAACACGCGGATCGACCTTCCGTTTCCGTGGAGCGTCGTTCAGAGCGGCGCCGACGCGCTCCTCGGAACCACGTCGCTGAGACTCGCGGCACGAAGGCTCGCCGCGAGCCGGGAGTCCCGGCGCTACGCGGGAACGATGGCCCCGGGGCGCAACGTCTCGATCCTCTACAACGGCGTCGACACCGCGAGGTTTCACCCCGTCGCGACCCTCGAGGAAAGACGGCGTCTGCGCCTCGAACTCGGTCTTCCCGAGGACGCCTTCATCGCCCTTACCGTTCGGAGGTTGGTCTTCAAGAACGGGCTGGGCACGCTCGTCGACGCGGCCAGGCGCCTGGCGTCGCACCGCGGGTTGACGATCGTCGTCGGAGGGAGCGGACCGGAGCGAGGGCGCCTGGATGCACAGATCCGGGAACAGGCCCTCGATCAAGTGCTCGTGACGGGGTTCATCGATGACGCGAGGTTGCCGTCGTACTACCGGGCCGCCGACCTCTTCGTCCTGCCCTCGGCGTCGGGGGAAGGACTGCCGATGGTGCTGCTGGAAGCGTTCGCCTCCGGACTCCCCGTGGTCGGCACGCGCGCTGGAGGGCAGAGCGATCTGATCGACGATGCCTCCACCGGATGGCTCATCCCACCGAGCGATCCGGACGCCATGGCGCGCGCCATGGCCGACGCGTACGAACATCGAGACCGCACCCGAGAGAAGGGCGTCGCCGCGCGGCAACTCGCGGAGACGCTGGACTGGGACATCCACGTCGCAGCGCTGGTACGCCATCTGGAATCCGCGCTCACGCCGGAGCGCTGAGGCCGCTCGTCGCCTTCCCCGAGGGCGCGAGCGGCGGGGCACAAACGAGCACGCCCGCGGACGGGTTCTCGTCCGCGGGCATCGTCGTGAAGGGCGCCCGCGTCGATCGCTCGACGCGGGCATGCTTTGCGGCCCCGCTCAGCGCCGGCGGCGCAGGACGAGGGCGAGCGCGGCGAGACCGAAGAGGGCCAGACCGGCGGGCGAAGCCCCGGTGGACGGGATGGCCACCGCACACCCGCTGGACGTCGGCGTCACGACGGGCGTCCCGGCGTCGACCTCGACCATGGGCATCCCACCGTCGGCCTCGACAGGCCCGCCCGCATCGACGAGCGCGGGGTCGCGCACGAGGAGGTAGTTCGTCGACCTCGGCTCGGTCTGCACGGTGCCGTCGGACACCCACGCGCGCCAGTAGTAGCGGCCCGGCGAGAGCGCGGTCGGCACGGTCCAGGCCGTGTAGCCGGCCGTCTGCTCGACGGGGCCCGATGCGTGCAGCGGGGCCGCGAACGTCTCCTCGTCCGCGATCTCGAAGAAGTACGTCAGCGTGTCGAGGTCCGGGTCGCTCACGCTCGTCACGACGAGACGGGGCGCCGGCGTGGCGATCACCAGACCCGCCGCCGGGTAGAGCAGGGTCGGGCTCTCGGGCGCGCGGTTCGGCGAGACGGTCAGCTCGAACGAGACCTCGTCCGAGCCTTCGTCGCCATCGCTCACCACGATGGTCACGGCCACGGTCTCGCTGCCGACGGTCACGTCGAGGTCATCGGGCGTCCACTGCACCTGGCCCGCGGCCGTGACGGTCATGTCCGACGGGCCGCGGAGCACCGTGTAGCCGAGGGGATCCAGGCTGCCGCCCGGATCGGTGACCTCGATGTCCCAGCGCCACAGCGCGCCGACGCTCGCGACGGTGCTCGACGGCACGTTCGTGACGACCGGGTCCACGTTCGTGATTGAGAGGGTCCGATAGCGCTGCACGGTGTTCGTGCCGTCCGACGCCTCGAGGCCGACGCGCACCTCGCCCGGACCGTCGGTGCTGCCCGCCGGCACGGTGTACGAGGTGCCGCCGGGCATCTCGCCGAAGGTGCCGTCGCCGTCGAGATCCCACGACCACGTCGAGGCGTCGCCCTCGGGATCCATGACCGCCACGGTGAGCACCGCGGCCTCGCCCTCGGCCGCCGAGAACGGACCGTCGAAGCGCACGCGCGGCGCGCCGGCGACCGCGATCGAGAAGTTGATGATGTCGTCGAGGTACTCGTCGAGGCCGACCATCGCGTCGTCGGGCGCCTCGCTCAAGCGGCGCGCTTCGGCCTGCGCCGCCATCTGGTTGCGCTCCATGATGGCGTAGGTGAGCAGCACCACGCGCCCGCCGGCCGGGATCGTCACGGTCCACGACCAGTCCACCTGGTCGCTCACGATCGTGGCGGACGACGCGCGGGTCGGGGGATCGGTGCCCTGGATCACGTGGCCGAGCGAAGGGTCGCCGGAGCCGTCGCTGTCGTCGGTCGTCGCCCACGCGTCGTCGGCCGACACGGTCGTGTCCCCGCTCGACGTCGCGAAGACCGACGTTCCTCCGTCGCTGCCGAGGTTGCCGTCGATGGAGAGGGTCGCGGTCACGCTGCTCGCCGTCGGATTCGTGATGACGTCGAGGTAGCGGCCGTAGTTGCCGCCGGTCGTCGGCACGTACATCAGGCGACGGGCCGTCAGCACGCCGACGGTCGCCACGGGCATCTCGATCTGACGTCCGCCGAGGGACGTGGTCGAGGGCGTGCCGCCTCGACCGGCGTCGTACGTGGCGCCGTCGATCGAGAGCCGGTAGCAGCCGTCGTAGGCGTCGCTCAGACCGTCGCTCATCGACCCGTCCGACGAGAACGCACCGCCGGCGCCGTCCTGGAAGTCGAAGGTGAAGCCCCCTTCGCTGGTCAGCGTGGTGGCACGCGCCACGGACGGTACCCACGCAGGCAGCAGCATACCCGCCGCCAGGCACGACATGAGGGCCACTCGATTCCGCATCCCGTCCAAGCTCCTCCCGGCCCGATCACGGCCAAGGCCCGGACGATACCATCGGTTGCTGCGGGCGCGCGAGCCGTCCGCGCGTCTGCGCTCAGAAACGCCCCTGGAGCCCGAGCCACCCGCCCGCGCTGCTGCCCGAGAGGACCGGCGTCACGCTCGCGCCCTCCGGGCTCGGCGCGCTCCGGGCTTCGTCGGGGGCATCCTCCCCGGCCGGCTCGGCGGCCCCGGGACCGGGCACGCCGCGACGCCGCGCCTCGCCGCGGGCCGTGAGGCGGTCCCTCAGCTCCTCGTAGGCCTCCCACCGCCGCTCCGCCTCGCCGGTCGTCACGAGCGTGATGACGCCGCTCACCGCCGACACGGCCGCGCCGATCATGACGAACCAGTCGAACGTGTCGCGGATCTCGAAGTTGTTCGGGCCGAGGTAGATCGGCACGATCGCGAGGCCGACCGCGACGTTCATCGAGCCGTCGAGGATGCGCGCGAGGTGACCTCGATCGGCGAGCCCCGAGAGCTCTCGCTCCCCGTACTCGAGCCGCGCCCGGACCTCGTCGGCCGTGCCCATCGGCATGTGGGCGAAGGTGATGGCCGACGACGAGGGGTTCGTCATCAGCACGAGGTTGAGCACGCCGCGGGCGACGCCCACGCCGCCGTACGTGTACAGGTACGCGGAGAGTCGGTTGTCGAGGAGGATGCCGACCGTCACCGAGAGCCCGCCCGTCAGGATGCCGAGCACGCCATCGACGATGCCGCCCCCGCCGCGCGCCGCGAGGACCTGGAAATCACCGTCGAGCGCGCGCAGCCGGGTCGCCATGCCGCTCGGCACCGGCACCCCCGCGAGCTCGGGCCGAAGCGCCGCGCCCGGCGTGCCCGGGTAGCGGAGGTCGTCCTCTCCGGCGCTGCCCGGCGGGGGCGGAACCGGCACGGCCTCGTACGCGCCCGGCACCCGCCCGGGTCCTTCCGCCCCGAGGGTCTCGTCCTCCGGAAACTCGGACGCACCGCCCGCCACGGGCGAGCCGAGCCCGCGGGCCTGGCCTGCGGCGGGCATCGTCATCGCCCACGCGGGGACGGCGACCACGGCCACGAGGAGCGTGGCCCTCCACCCGCCCGCGCGCCTCGCGGCAGGCCGCTCCGCCCCCCGAGAGACGTCGAGACGAACCCGGACGGTGTGGGAGGAGTCGCTCACTGCGAGCGAGTATAGTCCCCGTCGCCCGGCCCGGCGAGGGACGCAACCTGCCGAGGGCGAGCGCGACAACGCCGCACGATGAGCAAGTCTTCGAACAAGGATCGCACGGTCTTCGCCTGCAGCGCGTGCGGCGCCACGAGCCCCAAGTGGCTCGGTCGCTGCCCCTCGTGCGGCGGGTGGAACAGCTTCGTCGAGGAGCGCGCCGAGGCCCGCCCGCGCGCGGCGAGCAACGTGGCCGGAGAGCATCTCGCCCGCCCGATCCCGATAGGCGAGGTCCCGCCCGACGGCGCCCGGCGCATCTCGACGGGGCTCGCCGAGCTCGATCGCGTGCTCGGGGGAGGTCCGGTGCTCGGCGGGGTCGTGCTGCTCGGAGGCGATCCGGGCATCGGGAAATCCACCCTGCTCATGCAGGCGCTCGCCGGCATGGCCGAGCGGGGCGTGCGCGCGCTCTACGTGACCGGCGAGGAGTCCTCGGCGCAGGTCGCGATGCGGGCGTCGCGGCTCGCGCTGCCGGGCATGGACCGGGTGCTCGTGCAGGCGACCACGGAGCTCGAGGACATCGAGCGCGCGATCGCCGACCTCGCGCCGTCGACGATCGTCGTGGACTCCATCCAGACGGTGCGCTCCGCCGCGCTCGAGAGCAGCGCGGGGAGCGTCGCGCAGCTCCGCGAAGTGGGCGCCCGGCTCGTCGAGCTCGCGAAGCGCCGCGGCATCGCCCTCTTCGTCATCGGGCACGTCACCAAGGACGGCTCGCTCGCGGGGCCGAAGGTCCTCGAGCACCTCGTGGACACCGTGCTCTCGTTCGAGGGCGACGCGAGCCAGGGGTTCCGCGTCGTGCGCGCGAGCAAGAACCGCTTCGGTCCGGCCCACGAGATCGCGGTGTTCGAGATGGTCCGCGAGGGGCTGCGGGAGGTCGCCGACCCGAGCGCGCTCTTCCTCGCCGAGCGCCCCACGAGGGCCGCGGGCTCCGTCGTCCTGCCGAGCGCGGAAGGCACCCGACCGCTGCTCGTCGAGGTGCAGGCGCTCGTGGCCCCTGCGCGGATGGGTCCGCCGCGCCGGGTCTCGACCGGCATCGAGGGCAGCCGCCTCGCCATTCTGCTCGCGGTGCTCGATCGCAAGGCCGAGGTCCACGTGCTCGACCAGGACGTGTTCGCGTCGGTCGCCGGGGGCGCCCGCGCCGACGAGCGGGCCGCCGACCTCGCGCTGGCGGTCGCGGTCGTGTCGAGCCTGCGGGATCGCGCGGTGTCGCCGGACCTCGTGGTCTTCGGCGAGGTGGGCCTCGCGGGCGAGCTCCGGGCCGTGCCGAGGGCCGGGCCCCGGCTGATCGAGGCACGCAAGATGGGCTTCACCAAGGCCGTGTTGCCGCGGGGCAACCTCGCGCAGACCACGCCCGAGGAACGTCAGGGCCTCGAGCTCGTGGGCGCTCCGACGCTGGTCGACGCGCTGATCGCCGCGTTCGAGTGAGCGCGCAGCGGGGGACTCGCGCCGGGCGCCAAGGTGCGGTAATCGACGGCCACCGTGCGCTGGAACATCGACCCCATCCTCTTCCGACTCGGCCCCCTCGAGCTTCGCTGGTACGGCTTGCTCTTCGCGACCGGCCTGCTCCTGGCCGCGTCCCGGGCACCCCAGTACTTCAAGATGTGGGGGCTTCCCAAACAGCACGCGGAGCGGATCACGCTGTGGGTGCCGGTCGGGATGCTGCTCGGCGCGCACTACATCCACCTGATGTTCTACGAGCAGGAGGGGCTCTTCGACCTCCGGCTCTTCGACGAGAGCGGCGCGTTTCACCCCGGACGTTTCTGGGCGCTCGGCTCCGGCCTCGCGAGCCACGGCGGCGGCCTCGGTTGCTTCATCGCCCTCGGTCTCTTCTGGGTCCGGAATGGACGCCCGCTCGGGCTGCCCTTCCATCGTTACGCGGACGCGACGATGCTCGCGTCGATCTGGGTGTATCCGTTCGTTCGGCTCGGGAACTTCTTCAACAGCGAGATCGTCGGACGCCCGACCGAAGGGCCCTGGGGCGTGATCTTCGAGCGCTGGGGCTACACGACGCCGCGGCACCCGGTCGTGCTCTACGAGGCGGCCCTCTACTTCTGCGAGCTGGCCTTCGCGGCCGCCTGGTTCAACCCGCGCTACGCCCGGAAGCTCCGCGCGGGCGCCACGTTCTACCTGTTCCTGACCATCCACTTCTCGCTGCGCTTCATCGCGGAGTTCGCCAAGGACTCGCAGGGCGTGGACGAGGGCTGGGCCTTGAACATGGGGCACCTCCTGAGCCTGCCCATCGTGCTCGTGTGCGGCTCGCTCATCCTCTTCACCAAGCGCTTCGACATCCGCACGCCGCTCACCGACAGCGAGATCTCCGAGATCGAGCGGACGTCGGCCGCGGCCGAGGTCGAGGAGGCCCGGCTCGACGCGGAGATCGAGCAGTTGCGGCAGGAGACGCCGACCTCGTCGTCGGGACGCAGTGAACCCGAGACGGGGGCCAAGAGCCCGATCGGGGCCCATCGCAAGGGCAAGAAGAAGGGCCCGACCGCCGGACCGAAGGACGGCGCCGCGTGAGGCCGGGCCTCGATGACGCCGGCACGTTCACCCCGCTCGCGGTCGCGGTGCTCACCGTCTCGGACACCCGCACGCAGGAGACCGATCACTCCGGGCGCCTCCTCGCGGAGCGGGCCAGCGAGGCGGGTCACCGCGTGGTCGCACAGCTGATCGTGAAGGACGACGTCGACCTGCTCGAGGCGCAGCTCCGGGCGTGGATCGCCAACCCGGGCATCGACGTGGTGATCGCGACGGGCGGCACCGGCATCACGGCGCGGGACGTGACGCCGGAGGCGTTCCACGCGGTGTTCGAGAAGGAGCTGCCCGGGTTCGGCGAGCTCTTCCGCCAGAAGAGCCTCGCGTCGATCGGGCTCGCGAGCCTGCTCTCGCGCGCCACCGCAGGGGTCGCGCGCGGCACGTTGCTCTTCGCACTGCCGGGCTCGACCGGCGCGTGTCGGGATGCGTGGGACGGCATCCTGCGCGAGCTGCTCGACAGCCGTTACCGGCCCTGCAACCTCGCCGAGCTGCTGCCGCGACTCCGCGAAGACTGACCGCCCGGACCGGCGTCGCGGCAGCGGAGGACCTGGAGCCTCACGTCCGCGCCCTCGGGGCGCCGGTGTGCCGACGCGATGACGAACGATGGCCCCCGACGCGCGACGTCCGCGGCGAGCAGGTCGTCCGCGCCGAACCCCGTGGGTTCGCCGACCGCATCGCCTGCTCCGTCACGCACCGCCACGGCCGCCTCCCGCCCACGCCCCACCAGCGCGGCGCTGCGCCGTTCGGTGAACGGGGACGGCAGCGCGCTGCCCGGCAGCGATTCCGTGGGCGCGCTCCGCGGCCGCCCGTCCGCACCGAAGCGCATCACCAGGGGCCTCGAGAACTCGAACGCAGCGATGAGGGCGATGGTGCCCGCCGACCACTGCATGGACTCGACGACGAGCGCGTCGTGGAGGGCCTCGATGGGATGCGCCCCGGCCTGCGTGTGGAGCACCACGCGGCTGCGCGCGTCCTCGGCCGCTCCGTCGCGGACGAGCCATGCCCAGCTGCCTGCGGTCACGGCGAGGCCGAGCACCTCCGAGGGGCCCTCGTCCTCGGGCCGCGCGGCGCCTTCCGACACGACGGTGTGCGCCAACCCGGCCTCCACGCCGACGTCGAGCCGGTCGAGCATGGCGCCTTCGCCGTGATGCGCCCGCCCGATCCACACCGACGCGCCGACCGCGAGCACGCGGAGACTTCGCAGCTCTCCGGGCAGCGCGATGGAGACGGCGTCGGAGAGCACGTGCGCGCGGGCGTCGAGAACCCGCGCGAACAGGCATCGCGGGTGCGGGCTCGACGCGGGACACGCCCCCCGCGTGAGGGCGACGAAGCGGTCGTCCTCGACGGCCTCGAGGCCCACGATCGAGTCGGAGCCGGGCATCGGTACCACCGCCGGGACGACCTCCGCGAAGCCCCGAGACACGAGCGCGAGCAGGTGATCGGAGTCTCGGGCCGCGATCACCATCGTGGCCGTCTGCGCGGCGGCCACCGCGACCGCGGTCGGCGCGACGGGGACGTGGCCCCACGGCGACGCCGGCTCGAACACGCACGCGGCCGCGAGGCCTCGCGACGGCGCGTCCGTCGGCAGCGCGGGCCTGTCGCCGGCCGGGGGTGGCGGCGCACCCGTGCCCGAGCAGCCCGCGATCGACGCAGCCGTCACGCACCCGAGGAGCACCCGGCCAAGGACCCTGCCCGTCGGACGAACCGTCCGGCGACCCGCGTCGCCCCCCTGCGCACCGCTGCGTCCGACGTCCACGACGCCGCTCGTACCAGCGACGCTCCACGCTGTCACGTCGGCACCGACGAGGGCGGACGGTCGCTCGACCCCCATTGCAGACGGGCGCCCGTGTGCGATGACCCCGGCAGCGACCATGACCATCGAGCCCACGACGCCGACGACCCCGGAGCCGGCCCCACCCGGCCCGAACGGGACCCCGTTCCGCAGCCTCGGCGCGGTCGCCGCGGGATGGGCCGTGCTCTTCGTGCTCGGCCAGTTGCTGCTCGGCGTGCTCGCTTCCGCGCTCCCCTCGGACATCCCGAGCGTCGAAGGGACCGTCCCGACGCCGCGCGGGCTCGCCCTGTTCCTGTTGCTGGGCAGCGCCAACGGCGTGGTCGCGGGGTTGCTGACCGCACGTCTCGCAGGGTTCGCACCCGTCGTGCACGCCTCGGCGCTCGCTGCGTGGATCGGCTTCTCGGCGATGATGAGCAGCGACGCCGCCCAAGGGTTGCCCTTCTGGTTCGCCCTCGGTCGCATCGTGACCCCGGCGCTGCCGATCGTCCTCGGGGGCGTGCTGGGCAAGCGCCTCGAGGCGCGACGCACGGCGCGGGCCGGAACGCCTCGTGGCGTGTAGTGGCGCCGAAAGAGCAAGCGCACGGTCTCCATCGACGCGCCACGTGAGGCTCCGGATCGTCGACCCGCGGATGGAGGCCAGCCTCGCTCACGCGCGCCGTGTTAGGGTCGCGCAGCGCGTCGGAGGACCCGATGCGCCTTGATCGAACTGCAGGGGCGTCCGTCGCCGCTGCGGCGACTGAGAAGCTTCCTTCCGATGCCCCACGTCGCACCAGCGTTCGAGTCTCGCTTCGAACCGTACGGCCATGCGGCCCTGAGGTGCGCGTGAAGGCGCCCGACCTGCCCCTCGACGAGGGCGCCCGCCTCGAGCGGCTCCGGGCGCTGAAGCTGCTCGACACCGCGAGCGATCCGCGCTTCGACGCCGTGGTGCGTCTCGCGTGCCGCACGTTCGGCGTGCCCCGCGCCCTCATCAGCCTCGTGGACGCCCACCGGCAGTGGTTCAAGGCGCGGGAAGGCCTCGACGCCACGGAGACGACGCGGACCGTGAGCTTCTGCGGCCACGCCATCCACGGCACCGACACGTTCGTGGTCCAGGACGCGACGCTCGACGACCGCTTCGCCGACAACCCGCTGGTGACGAGCGAGCCCCACGTCCGCTTCTACGCCGGGCAGCCCTTGCTCGCCGGTCCCGGGCAGTCCGCGGTCGGCACCCTCTGCCTGCTCGACACCGCCCCGCGCGCCTTCTCGGAGGGCGATCGGGAGGCCCTGGCCGACCTCGGCGCGCTCGTCGATGCGATCCTCGAAGAGCGCCTCGCCGCCGCCATCACGTCGGACATCGACGGCCGTCGTGTCTCATTGATGTCCGCCTCCGTGGCCGCGCCCCCGGCGGCGCCGACCGGCCTCGAAGGGGCGCCGTTGGCGACCACGTCGCGCGGCGCGATGCCCTTCGGGCGGCGTCCGCCTCCGCTCGAATGGCTCGCCGACGTGGCCGCTTCCATCGCCGCGGCGAGGACGGAGACGGCGGTCGTCCAGGCCGCCGTCGAGGCCCTGACCCCGACCGTGGAGGCCAAGCAAGTCGGCGTGTACCTCGGTCGGCCTGCCACCGGACGGATGAGCCTCCCGCACGCCCACGGACGCTCGGAGACCGAGCGCGCCGAGGCGGAGCTCACGGCCCACCGGGGGCAGGCCGGGTGGGTGTGGCGCACCCGCATGGCGCTGCGCCTCGATGAAGGCCCTGCGGGTACCGACGGGGCAGAGACCCCGATCGGCGCCCGGCTCTGGATGCCTGTCGCGTCGTCGAGCCGATGCCACGGCGCGCTCGAGCTCGGGCTCGCCCACGGCAGCGTCATCGACGAGGTCCAGCTCCAGGCCGTTCGGCACGTCTGCACTCTCCTCGCGACCGGCCTCGACCGGATCGCCGGCGCGGCGCCGGTGTCCGTGGCCCGTCTCAGCCGGCCGAGCGAACAAGGCATCGCCGTCCAGGGCGCGACGCTCCTCGATGCCGCGCTCGACGCGGTGTTGAGCGTCGGTGCCGACGGCCTCGTGAAGAGCGCGAACCCCCGCGCAGCCGCGCTGTGGGGAGTGCCGGTTCAGGGCCTGGTCGGCCGTCCGCTGAGCGGGCTCTTCGATCCCCCATGGTCCTCGGATCCCACCGTGTCGGGGTCGTCCCTCCCCTTCGTCACCCAGACCGCCGGAACGCTCGGCGCCCCGATGCTGCTCGAGGTCGTGGGCTCGGTGCAGCGCGAAGGTGCCGAAGCACGGACGGTGCTCGTCGCCCGGCCCGCCACCGATGCGAGCCGGTGGGAGCATCACAAGACGGGGCACGCGGAGGTCTTGCTCGCCCTCTTCCAGAGTCCCGCCCACAGCGACGGCGACACCGAGGCCTTCGCCCGGAAGCTCACGGCGACCGCGGTGCCCGCGCTCGACCTCGCCCGGGCCTCGGTGTGGCTCGCTCGCCCAGCCGGCGAGGGCGGCGAACGGCACCTGGAGTGCATCGACCTCTTCGCCCGCGCCGAGGGCACGCACCGCGCCGGCATGCGGCTGCCGGAGGCCGCCTTCCACGACGAGTTCGAGCGGCTCCGCGCGAGCCTGACCGTCGATGTCCAGGACGTCCTGACGGACCCGCGGAGCCGAAGGTACGCGGGCACCGCCATGGCACCCGCCGAGGTCCGCTCCGTGCTGCATGCCGCCGTGGTCACCGCCGGCGAGGTCGTCGGCCTCGTGGGTCTCGATCACTCGGGACCTGCGCGAAAGTGGAACGACGACGAGGTCGCGTTCGCCCGACAGCTCGCAGATCAGGTCGGGATGGTCCTGCTGCGCCAGCGGCAGCGGGTCACCACCGAGGCGCTCGCCGCCCGCGAGTCGGAATTGCAGACGCTCCTGCAGGCCTCTCTCGATGCGGTCGTCATCCTCGACGGAGAGGGTCGCGTCCGTCAGTGGGACGGCCGCGCCGAGGCCCTCTTCGGGTTCCGCGAGGAGGAGGTTCTGTCACGGCCCTTCGTGGACGTGACCGCGTCGGGCGATGCCGCCCGACCGCTGCTCGATCACCTCCGCCAGGCCGTCGGTCCGGGCCACGTGCCGGACGCGCGGCGGCCTCTCGCCCTGCCCGCGACGCATCGAAAGGGCCAGCGCCTCGACCTCGAGGTCTCGCTCTCGCCCGTCCGGTTCCGGGGCGAGGCTTGCTTCGCCGCGTTCGTGCACGACGTCACGCAAGCCACGCGCGCGGCCCGAAGGGCCGCGGTGGAGCACGCCGCCGCCGAGGCCGCCGCCGGGGCCACGTCCATCGAGGCGTTCGCCGAGCGCACGCTGTCGGCCGTGCTGGCGCGGCAAGGGTGGGTCGCAGGTTCCCTCTTCCGCGTCGACGCGAAGGGCGAGTTGCTCCGCGGTGATCAGGTCACGGTGCGCGAGCCCGGAGAATTCCCGCGGTACGCGGCCACGACGATGGCCTTCGCCCGCCCGATCGGGCGCGGCATCCCGGGGCGGGTGTGGAAGACCGAGCGGCCCGAGTGGGTCCCGGACCTGCGAACGACCCACGATTGTCCGCGCGCGCTGGAAGCGGTCGCCGACGGGTTGCGATCCGTGTGCGCGGTGCCGGTGTGGTGCGACGGCAAGATCACGGCGGTGCTCGAGGTCGCCGGGGAAGACGTGCGGGCCCACGACGGCGAGGACGAAGCGACGCTGAGCTACATCGCGCAGCAGCTCGGCTCCTTCCTCTCCCGCCTGCAAGCCGAGGCGGCCCTGCGCGAGAGCGAGCGTCGCCTCGCCGATACGCTGCTGGCCGCCCACGCCGGGGCCTGGTCCTCGGATTTCCGGACCGGCGTCGTGACGTGGACGGACCAGGTCTACCAACACCTCGGCTACCGGCACGGTGAGGTCGTCCCAGGACGGACCGCGAGCGACGCGAGGATCCACCCCGAGGACCTGGACCGGGTCCACGCCACGCTCGCCGCCGCCTACAGCACCGGCGAGCCGTTCGCCGTCGAGTACCGGATCTGCCGGCCCGACGGTCTCCCGAGGTGGTTGCTGGACACCGGCACGTTCGCGTTCGGCCCGGAGAACCGGCCGGTCGGGGTGCGCGCGATCATGACCGACATCACGGCCCGGAAGGCCGCGGATGCCGAGATCGCGCGGCTCGCCGCGGTGGCCGCATCGACCGACAACGCGGTCGCGATCGCCGATGCGAGCGGCCGCATCGAGTGGGTCAACGAGAGCTTCGTGCGCCAGACCGGCTGCACCCTCGAGCAGGCCAGAGGCCAACAGCGCGCCGATCTGCTGCGCTCCAACGCCACGGATCCCACAGCCGACGCGCTGCTCCGCGAGTCCGTCCAGAAGGGCGAGGGGTGCTCGGTCGAGCTCGTCTGTCGGACCTCGGGAGGGCGGAACTACTGGAGCGCGCTCGAGCTGCGCCCGATCACCGACCACGACGGCCGGCTCGCGGGGTTCGTCACGCTCGAGTCGGACATCACCGCGCGCAAGCTCACCGAGCAGACGAACGCCATCGAACGGAAGGTCGCGTCGACCCTCCTGACGGCCGACGACCTGGGCACCGCCGCCCCGGCGATCCTCGAGGTGTTGAGCGACACGCTGAACCTGCCGGTCGCGCAGCTGTGGGTGGTGGACGAGCGCCGCGAGACGCTCGTCCACGTCGCGGGGCACGCCCGCGAAGGCACGGGCGAGGCCGGCGTCGGGCTGATCGAAAGCAGCCGCGCCACGACGTTCCGCAAGGGCACCGAGGTCGTCGTCGGCGTCGGCATCCCGGGGGCGGCCTGGGGCCGTGGCGAGGCGACGACCGTGCGCCACCTGCTGGCGATGTCGCGGCGGGCGGCCCACGCCTCCGCGCTCGGCGTGGAGACGTTCATCGGGCTGCCCATCCAGGGGCCACGCGGCGTGCTCGGCGTCATCGAGCTTGCAGGCGCAGCGCTCTATCCAGGACACGATCTCCTCGCGGAGCGGCTCGCCGGCATCTGCGAACAGATCGCCCAGTTCATGATGCGGCGAGAGGAGCGTGCGCGCTTCGAGGCCCTCTTCGAGCACTCGCCCGACGCCGTGATCCTCGTCGACTCCGGCGGCCGCGTGGTGCAGACGAGTCCGAGGGCCATCCGCCTCTTCGGCGCATGCACGGGCAAGGGGATCGGCACCCTGCTCGAGGGCGGCGGCGTCCTCGTCGGTGAAGTCGCCCACGGCCCCTCGTCGGGCTCAGGACCGCACTCGGTGGGGTGCCAGGCGACCGACGCCGACGGCCTCCGGTTTCCGGCCGAGGTGTCGATCGCCCGTCTCGGCGGCGAGGCGGCCGAGCACGTCGTGCTCTCGGTGCGAGACCTCCGGGCGCGGCGTCGGATGGAGGCCGATCTCGCGGCCAAGCAGCACCGCCTTCAGGCCACCGAGACGGCCCTCCGTTCGCTCGAGCGGGTGCTGGACGCGTCGCCCGTCGCGATGATGATCATCGACGGAACGTCCCGGATCCTGCACTGCAACGGCGAAGCCCGACGTCAGTTCGCGGGCGCAGCGGACCGCGACCTCACCGGGGTCTCGGTCCAGCACCTGCTGCCGGCCTTCGTGCTCGAGCAGACCCTCGGTGCGGGTCTCCGGGCCGACGTGCAGGCGAGCCGCCTCGACGGGACGACGTTTCCCGCCGAGTTCCTCGCGCGCGCCATCGAAGACGTCGGGAGCCTCTCGGTGGTGCTCTCGGTCCTCGACCTGACCGAGCGCAAGGGCGTCGAGCAGACCCTCCTCGCGGCGCGCGACGCCGCGCAGGCCGCGACCGCGGCGAAGGGCCAGTTCCTCGCGAACATGAGCCACGAGATCCGCACTCCCCTCAACGTCATCCTGGGGATGAGCCACCTGGCGCTCGATGGAACGACCACCCCCGCGGCGAGGCGCTCGTTCCAGAAGATCCACGACGCCGCGTCCGGCCTGCGCGGCATCCTCACCGACATCCTCGATTTCTCGAAGATCGAAGCCGGCAAGCTCTCCCTCGAGTCCCTCGACTTCTCGCCCGAGGACGTGCTGCACAGCGCCGCCGAGCTCTTCGCGCTCAAGGCGGGCGAGCAGGGCCTCGAGCTGCTCGTCGGCCACGACCTCCGCATGCCGCACACGGTGCGCGGCGACCCCCATCGTTTCGCGCAGGTCCTGCGCAACCTTCTGAGCAACGCGCTCAAGTTCACCCGCGCGGGCGAGGTGGTGCTGACCGCGCACGTCCAGCGCCTCGACGAGACGGGCTGCGTGCTCGCATGCGAGGTGCGCGACACCGGCATCGGGATGTCCTCCGAGGAATCGGCCGCGCTGTTCCAGCCCTTCTCCCAGGCCGACAGTTCCATCACCCGGACCTTCGGCGGGACCGGGCTCGGGCTGGCGATCTGCAAGCAGCTCGTGGAGATGATGGGCGGCTCGATCTCGCTCTCGAGCGAGCTCGGGCGGGGCACGGCGGTCCGCTTCGAGGTCCCCTTCGGAGCCCCCGGCGTCGAAGCCACGCCGCGCGCGGTGCTCGCCGCCGAGCTGACGGGAGAGCGCCTGCTCGTCGTCGACGACCACCAAGGCTCCCGCGAGATCACGTGCGGGCTGCTCCGCGGACTCGGCCTCGACCCGTTGGGCGTCCACTCGGGTGCGCAGGCCCTTTCGCTCGTGACCGGGGCGGCCCGCGGGTCCGCGCCGTTCTCGGCCGTGCTGACGGACGGGCGCCTCGAGGACGTGAGCGCCGTCGAGCTCGTCCGCAGGCTTCGAGAGGCCGGCTTCATGGGACCGGTGTGCCTCGCCGCGACGGCGGCCGAGCAGGAGCGGGCCGAGGCGACCGCCGAGCCATGCTTCGCCGGCGTGGTCAGCAAGCCGCTGCGGCCCTCGTCGCTCGTCGATGCCCTCATGTCGGGCCTGCGCGGGGTGCACCGGACGCCGGGCCCCGACCCCCGCAGGGGGCCGCAGCCCTCGTTCGCGCGTCACCGGGTGCTGCTCGTGGAGGACAACGAGGACAACCGCGAGATCGCAGGTGAGCTCCTCCGGCGCATGGGCGTCACCGTGACGTTGGCGTGCGACGGTGCTGAAGCTCTCGCGCGGGTCGAGCAGACCCCCGTCGAACCCGGTCGCCGGCCCTTCGACCTGGTGCTCATGGACGTTCAGATGCCGGTCGTGGACGGTCTCTCGGCCACCCGTTCGATCCGCGCTCTGCCCGACCCCGCCCGCGCCTCGGTGCCCATCGTCGCGATGACCGCGCACGGCATGGTCGGCGACCGCGAGAAGAGCCTGCAAGCCGGCATGCAGGATCACATCACCAAGCCCATCGAACCCGAGGCGCTGGTGCGGGTGCTGTCTCAATGGAAGCCCCCGGAGACCGAGGCGGTCCTGCTCGATCTCGCGGGCGGGCTTCGCCGGGTCGGCGGGAACGAAGCGCTCTACCACGGCATCCTGCGTCGGTTCTGCGCCCGGCACGCCGAGGGCGGCGCCCGGATGCGGGCGCTCTTCGTCGATGCGCCGGCCGACGCGACGGCCCTCGCCCACGACATCAAGGGCACCGCCGCGAACCTGGGTCTCGACGGCCTCTCCGCGGGCGCAGCAGCCCTCGAGCAGGCGCTCCGCTCGGGTCGGCCCTCGGAGGCGCTCCTCGACGCGTTCGAGATCGCGCTCGGCAACACGCTCCGCGCGGTCCACGCGGCGGCCGGGGAGGCGACCACGGTGGCGCACGCCCCCGACGGACGGGGGGCGGGCTCGGAGCTTCTCGATCTGTTGATTGCGCTCGAAGAGCCGCTGCGCCGGCGCCTCGCGGTCCGCTGCCGGGAGATCGCGGCGCGCCTCGGCGGGCGCGGATGGGACGAGCGCTACGCCGAAGACGTGCGAGCGCTGAGCGCGGCCCTGACGGGCTACCGATTCGAGTCCGCCACCGCCATCCGGGCACAGCTGCTCTCGACGCTCGAAGGAGCCGAGGCAGCGCGACCCCGATGAACGACCACGAGCCGTCCCATCCACCGAGCCTGTCGCGGCCGTGCATCCTGGTCGTCGACGACAGCGAGGAGAGCCTGGACATCCTGCTCTCCGCCCTGCACGGCGAGTTCGATGTCAGCGTCGCGACCTCGGGCGAGGACGCCCTCACGCTCGCGCGTTCGCCCGACATCGCGCTCGTGCTGCTCGACGTGAACCTGCCCGACATCAGCGGGTACGAGGTGTGCCGTCGGCTCAAGGCCGATCCGGCCACCGCGGAGCTGTCGATCATCTTCCAGACCGCGATGAACGACGTGCGGGACGAGGCGCTGGGCCTGGCCATCGGGGCCATCGACTACGTCACCAAGCCCTTCGAGCCAGCGCTCCTGCGCGCCCGCGTGCGCAACCACGTCGTCATGCGACGTCACGCGAGCCTCGTGGCCGAGCAGCGCGACCGGATCGAGGACGCCTACCGCAAGCTCGAGGCCCTCGGTCGTCGCCACCACGACCTCGTGCAGATGGTCGTGCACGACCTGCGGAGCCCGCTCTCGGCGATCCTCGCCAACGTCGAGTTCTGCGAGAGCGGCCTCGCGCCCCAGCTCGACCACGACGGCCTCGAGGCGCTCGCCGACATCCGCACCTCGGCCCTGACCCTGCGCGACATGGTCGGCACCCTGCTCGACATCGACCGCCTCGAGAGCGGCGCGTTCCCGATCACGCGCGCGAGCCTCGCGCCTGCGCGTCTCGCAGAGGAGGCGCTCGGCGCCATCCGGTCCCTCGCGGAGGGCCGCGCCATGACCCTTCACGACCGCACCGCAGGGCGCCACGCCGACCTCGATGGCGACGTGCTCCGCCGCGTGCTCGTCAACCTGTTCGCCAACGCCATCCGGCACACCAAGCGGGGCGGCACGATCACCGCCGGTCTCTCGTTCCGCGGCCCGTGGCTCCACGTGTCGGTCGAGGACGACGGCGCCGGCATCGCGCCCGAGCATCAGGCCAAGATCTTCGACAAGTTCGGGCAGGTCGAGGCGCGGCGGGACGGCGCCACCAGCGGCGTGGGCCTGACGTTCTGTCGGCTCGCCGTGGAGGCCCACGGCGGCGGCATCTCGGTGCAGAGCACGCTCCACCACGGCGCGACCTTCCACGTCCTGCTCCCCGCCTCCGCCAGCTCCGTCGAGGTTTCGGTGAAGGATCCGGACGCCCTCCGGGGCCCCCGCGACCGCACGACCGACCCACGCCCGCTCGACGAGTCCGCAGGGATCTTGCCCGCGCGCAACGCCTCGATCCCGCCTCCGGACGACGCTCCTCGGGTGCTGCTCGCGCTCGACCCCGGCCCCATGGCCGACGTGCTCGGGCGGGCCTTCGCGGACCGCGGCTGGGTGGTCGGCACCTGCGCGCCGACCGCGGCGGTCGAGCGGGCGACGCGGGAGCCGCGGGCCTCGGTGATCCTCGTCGAGCATCGCGGCGAGCGGCCGAGCCACGAAGAAGCGGCGCGGACGCTCGGAGACCTTCCCGAGGCGATGTCGACCTCCGTCGTCGTGCTCGGCCGCGATCTCGGCATCGAAGAATTCCTCGACGCCGAAGGCGCCCTCGGGCGACCCACCCGCGGAGCCGCGCGGGTCGTTCCGCGGGCGCTGCCCGCCGCGCTCATCGCGCGGTTCTGCGAGGGGCTCCTCGTCGCCCGCGCGTCCGCCCCCCGCGCGTCCCGGCCGCCCATGCGCACCTGAAATCGCGCCGCCTTCCCCCGGCGCCGGGGGAACCCGCGCGCCCGACGTGCACGTGGCCATTGGAGGCGGGGCGGACGCGGTGCTACATCGCCCGTCCTATGTCCGCCGACGAGAACAAGACCGAGAGTTTCGCAGACCTGTTCGCCCGGGGTGCCGTGCCGATGGCCCGGGCCCGACGGGTCTCGGTGGGCGAGGAGGTCGAGGGCGTCGTCGGCCACGTGGGCCCGGACACCGTCTTCGTCGACCTCGAGGGAAACCGGCAGGCGTTCTTCGAATCCATCGACCTTCACGACGCGCACGGGCAGACGACCGTGAAGGTCGGGGACCGAGTCCGCGGCTGGGTCGTCGAGATGACCGACGGGCAGGTTCGGCTCGCCCGGCGCTTCGGCCGTGACGGGGGGGCCGGGCCCGAGCGCTTCCGCGCCGCCTTCGAGCAGGGCACGCCGGTCGAAGGCAAGGTCGCCGTGCTCAACAAGGGCGGCGCCGAGGTCGACCTCGGGGGCGTCCGTGGCTTCTGCCCGATGTCCCAGCTCGACAGCCGCTACGTCGCAGATCCCTCGCAGTTCCTCGGCCAGAGCCTCTCGTTCGTCATCACGAAGCTCGACGAGCGCGACGTGGTTCTCTCCCGTCGTACGTGGCTCGAGCGCGAAGCCAAGGACGCGCGCGCGCGCATCCTCGACACGCTGGCGATCGGCGCCGTCGTCCGCGGGCGGGTGTCGCAGGTTCGGGACTTCGGTGCGTTCGTCGACCTCGGCGGCATCGACGGCCTCGTGCCCGCGCGCGAGCTCTCGCACGAGCGCGTGAAGCCGGAGGACGTGGTCAAGCCGGGCGACGCGGTCGAGGTGCAGATCAAGGCCGTCGACAAGAAGGGCGACAAGGTCGAGATCACCCTCTCGCTCAAGGCGCTCGCCAGCGACCCGTGGGACCTGATCGAGGCCGTCGCCCCGATCGGTCGCGTCGTCGCCGGCCAGGTGTCGCGCACCGCGGAGTTCGGCGCGTTCGTCCGCCTCGCGTCGGGCGTCGAGGGCCTGCTGCACATCAGCGAGCTCGGGGCCCGGGTCCGCAAGACCGAGGATGCCCTGCAGGTCGGTCAGCCCATCCTGGTGAAGGTGCTCTCGGTGGACGCCTCCAAGCGGCGCATCGCCCTCTCGCCTGCGAGCGACGGCGCGGTCGCAGGCGCCGAGGACCGAACGCCCGCGGTCGTCCTCGGCGGCATCGTCAAGGCGACCGTCGAAAAGGTCGAGAATTTCGGCGTTTTCGTGCAGATCGCTGGCACGCGCGGCCGCGCCGGTCGAGGCCTCATCCCGACGTCGGAGACCGGGACGCGACCGGGCTCCGATCTGCGGAAGGAGTTCGACGTCGGCCGCGAGGTCACCGCCAAGGTGCTCGAGGCCGGGGAGCGCATCCGCCTGTCAATCAAGGCCGCGGTCGACGACGCCGAGCGGGCCGACTTCGACACGTTCCGCGCAGGCCAGGGCGACAAGGGCATGGGCACCCTCGGCGACCTCCTCAAGAAGAAGATGGGCAAGCGCTGATCGAACGCGGTCCCGGCCTGGCGCCGCGTGGGCCCAGGCCGCAGGCTCCGTGCATGCCGCGCTCGACGTCCCCTTTCTCGCTCGTCCTGCTCCTCGGCCTCGGCGCGCTCGGAGGTTGGCTGGCTTTGCCCAGCGCCTCCGCGCAGCCTCGGGGCGCGGAGGGTCAACGTCCTTCATGCGTGGCGGTCGAGTCCGAGGCGCGCATGCGCGCGTTCGGCTTCGATCACGTGGTGCGGGTGCGGAACGGGTGCGAGCAGGCGTTGACCTGCCGCGTCTCGAGCGACGTGAATCCGAGCCCGCAGTCGGTGCGCGTCGAGCGCGCCGGGACGGCCGAAGTGCTGCTGTGGCGGGGCTCGCCGGCGAGCACCTTCAGCCCTCGGGTGGACTGCGAACTGGCCCGTTGAACGACGCCTGGACGGGCGCACGCGCCCTCCAGGTCAGCAGCACCAGCAGCCCCACGGAGATCCACCCGAGCTGCAAGGCGTGCGCGAGCAACGCCACGGACATCGCCCGGGGCGCGTCGGTCCCGAGCGCGTCCGCCGCCGCCGCGAACACCAGCTCGGACGAGCCGAGTTGCCCCGGCACGAACACGCCGAGCATGGCGGCGACGAGGTTGACCCCCTGCACCGCGAACGCGCCGGGCAGCCCGACGTCGATGCCGACCGCGCGCGCGAGCACCGCGTACTGAACGGTCTGCACCGTGCGCCCGAGGACCATCGTCCCGAGGGGCGCGAGGGCGACGAGCGGCACCCCACGCGACGCCGCGTGGAAGGCGTGCGTCCGCTCCGCGAAGCGCGGCCACCGTGCGCGCAGCCACCCCTCGATGCGGGGGTGCGTGGTCCCCACGCGCATCCCCAGACCGGCGAAGAACAACACGACGACGTGCACGGCGAGCGCCGAGACGAGCAGGGCCCCCGCGCCGAGTTGCCAGGCGAAGCCGAGGCATGCGATCGAGAAAAGCGACGAGCTGACGAGCACGTTCGCCTGGTTCGTCGTGCCCATCGCCACGGCGGCCTCCGGCCCGAGCCAGGGCGAGAGGAGCATGGCCTTCGCCGCCTCGCTCGCGCTGCGGCCGGCGGGCATCACCCCCATCACGCCATGCGCCGCGACCTGGGCCGCGTAGAGGGTCCGCTTCGGGATGGTCCGTCCGGGGGCGCCGAGGATCTGCCGGGTCGAGAAGGCGTCGCACGCGATGCGGACCCCCTCGAGCGCGGCCGCGAGCGGCAAGTACGGCGCGGCGGGCGCGAGGATCGCATGGAGCCGCGCGACCCCCGTGCGCTGCACCATCCACGCGATGGTCGCGAGGCCTGCCGCGGCGAGCGCCACGCGGACGAGCGTGGCGACGGGAGGACGACGACGGGTCATCGGCACGGGCGATCCATCATGCGCTGCAGTGTTGCCGGGCGAAGGTTCCGCCGCACGTCCACGACCACGGCCGCGCACCCGCCACGCCCCACGGCGCCACGCGCAGGTCACGCGTCCGCGAGCACCTCGAGAAATCGGTCCCCGAGCGCCGCCAGGCGCGCAGGTCCCATCCCCGGCACCTCCGCGAGGGCGTCCATCGAACGCGGCATCCGCTCGGCGATCTCCGCGAGCACCTTGTCGTGACAGATCACGTAGGCGGGCACCTTCGCCTCGCGCGCCAGCTCGAGCCGGGCCGCGCGGAGCTTCTCGAACCGGCGAGACGCCTCGCCGCCGAGGCTGCGGCCGACCGAGGACGACGGCGAGGAGGCCGACGACGAGGACGCACCTGGCGCTCCCCGCGACCTCCGCACCGGCGCCGAGGCATCCGGAGGCAAGAGGATCCGCACCGGCTCCTCGCCCTTCATCACCTTGCCGCCGAGGGCCGTCAGGTACGGCATCGGATAGTCGCCCGTCGTGACCTCGACGAGCCCGGCCGTCACGAGCCGACGCAAGAGCGAGATGATCCACGGCACGGGCTGCGCCGAGAGCAAGCCCCACGTGCTGAGCGCCCGCAGGCCCATCCGCGACTGCCGCGCATCGTCCACCCCGTGGAGCATGTCGGCCATCGCCAACAGCCCCGCGCGGCCCTGCGCCCGGGCGATCCCCGCGAGCGCCTTGCGCACCACGAGCGCCTCGGCCTCGCCGGTCTGCCGCTGCCCGTCACCCGAGCGCTCGAGCCGCTCGCACACGTCGCAGTGGCCGCATCCTCCGAGCGTCTCCTGCTCGTCGCCGAAGTACCGCAAGATGAAGTCGTGCCGGCAGCTGCCCGCCTCGACGTAGCGCATCAGCTCGAGGAAGAGGCTCCACTGCCGCCGCGCCTCCGACGGGTCCGGCGTCTGACCGTCACGCCCCCCGTTCTCGATCAGACGACGACGGAGGGCGAGGTCGGACGATCCGCTCAGCAGCAGGCCGACGGCGGGCTGGCCGTCTCGCCCGGCGCGCCCGACCTCCTGGTAGTAGGCCTCGATCGAGCCCGGTGGCTGGAGGTGCACGACGGCGCGGATGTCGGGGCGATCGATGCCCATCCCGAAGGCGTTGGTGGCGACCACGACGTCGACCTTGCGGGCCGCGAACGCCTCGCTGACCGACGAGCGCTGCTCGGGCTCGAGGCCCGCGTGGTAGGCCTCGGTGCGCCAGCCCGACGACGCCATCTGCGACGCGAGCTCCTCGGTCGCCTTCCGCGTCCCTGCGTACACGATGGCGGCGCCGCCCGGACGCCGCGGGTCACCGAGCGCCTCGCGCACCGTGCGCTCCACCCACTGACGCCGCGTGCGGGTGCCCTCCACCTCGATGGCCTCGAGGTGCAGGTTCGGGCGCGCGAAGCCGCGCATCACCACCCGCGTGGACTCCGCGTTCAGCCCGAGCTTGTCGAGGATCTCCCTTCGGACCGAGGGCGTGGCCGTCGCCGTGCACGCGACGATGCGCGCCGGCTTCATGACCTCGAGGGCCTCGCCGATGCGCAGGTAATCGGGACGAAAATCGTGTCCCCAGTGCGAGATGCAGTGCGCCTCGTCGATCGCGACGAGCGGGGGCGAGAGGCGCGCGAGCCGGTCGATCATCCCCGGCATCCCGAGGCGCTCCGGCGCGATGTACACGAGCCGGTACTGCCCGTCGGTGAGACCGCGCTCACGGGCGCGCCGCTCGTCGGGCGACACCGTCGAGGCGAGGTACGTCGCCGGGATGCCCCGCTCGGTGAGGCTCCGAACCTGGTCCTCCATCAGCGCGATCAGCGGAGAGACGACCACGGACGTGCCGCCGAGCACCGCAGCCGGCAGCTGGTAGCAGAGCGACTTGCCGCCGCCGGTGGGCGCGATGACCAGGCACCGCCCCGTGCCGTGGACGATCTCCTCGACCGCCTCGCGCTGCCATGGGCGAAACGAAGGGAGGCCGAAGCGCTCGGCGAGCACGCGATCGAGGTCCTCCGACGCCACGCGGCCCGATACCATGGCCCCCTCGGGACGACCAGCCCTCGCGGGCGCCTCCGATGCTCGCCTCGGGCGCAGAGCGGGCCTAGGGTTCGCCCCGATGCCGATTCCTTCCGCCGGGACCCACCCGTCCAATCCGCGCGTGCTCGTCACCGGGGCCACGGGCCTGGTCGGGAGCCGACTCTGCGCGCGCCTCGCCGCCAGCGGGGCCCACGTGATCGGTCTGTCGCGACGACCCGAGGCCGCGCGCAGGGCCGTCCCCGCGCTCGCCGAAGCGTGGCCCCTTCCCGGGTCGGGTCCGCTGCCCGGAGGCGCAGTGCATCGGCTCGACGCGGTCGTGCACCTCGCCGGAGAATCGGTCGCCGGCCGATGGACCGAGGCACGCAAACAGGCGATCGAAGCGAGCCGGATCGCGGGCACGCGACAGCTCGTCGACAGCCTCGCGGCCGAGCCCGCCGACGCGCGACCCCGCGTGCTCGTCGCGGCGAGCGCGATCGGATTCTACGGAGAGACCGGGGAGCGCGAGGTCCGCGAAGACGCGCCCCCGGCCGACGATTTCCTCGCCCGGGTCTGCGTGGGGTGGGAGGCCGAGGCACGACGCGCGGAGGCGCTCGGCATCCGGGTGGTCTCCCTCCGCATCGGACTGGTGATGGCGAAGGAGGGCGGCGCGCTCGCCCGGATGTTGCCGCTCTTCCGCGCCGGCCTCGGCGGGTCCATCGGGAGCGGCCGGCAGTACTGGCCGTGGATTCACATCGCCGACCTCGTCGGCCTCGTGGAGCACGCCCTCGCCCACGACACGCTGTCCGGGCCCGTCAACGCCACCGCGCCGACCCCGGTGCGGCAGGCCGAATTCGCCCGGATCCTCGGGCGCGTCCTGCACCGCCCGGCGCTGCTTCCGACCCCGGCGTTCGCCCTCCGCACCGTGCTCGGCGAGTTCGCGGGCGAGGTCACCGGGAGCCGCAACGTCCTGCCCGCGCGCGCGCTCGAGAGCGGCTACGCGTTCCGCTTCGCCGGGCTCGAGCCGGCGCTGCGCGATCTGCTCGGCTGACCCGCACGGCGCACAGGTCCTTCGCGGCCGTCCACGACCGAGGAATGTCGCTCCCCGGCCGACCCCTCGTGGTAGTTTGCCCCGCGTGAAGCGATTCGCCCTCGTCTGCGCGCTCGCGGGTCCGGCCGTGGCGTCCAGCGTCCTCTGGGGCGCGGTGCCCGCGACGGGCCACGCGCAGCAACGCGACCGGGGCGCCCTCGCGCGCGCGGTCGTGCAGGCCCTCTCGGGGCACGAGTCCGTGCCCGGCGCCGAGACGTTCCGGCGGATGGGGCCGGGCGTCGAGGGTGTGCTCGCGCGCCTCGCGCGGGACCCGGGCCAGCCAGGGTTCGTCCGCCTCCGCGCGGTGCAGGTCGCGGCGGTCCTCGGCACGCCCGCGGGCGATCGGATCCTCGCCCGCGCGCTCTCCTCGAGCGAGCCGCTCGTGGTGCGCGC
>CAIKNO010000496.1 GCA_903828805.1 uncultured Sandaracinus sp.
GATGCTCGACCGCTTCCTGTCCCGCCTCCCGTCGCGGGGCCGCGCGGAGCCGCGTTGAGCCCTCCGGTCCGGCATGCGCTCGGGCGCCTCCTCGAAGGTCACGCGCTCGTGCGCGGGGAGATGGGCCAGGCGATGGCGTCGATCCTCGAGGGCGAGGCGTCCCCCGTGCTCGTCGCCGCGTTCGCGGTCGCGCTCCGGATGCGCGGCGAGACCGTCGACGACCTGACCGAAGCGGTCGAGACGCTCCGGGACCGGCTCCCCGGGCCTCCGTTCCCCGGGCACCCGGTCCTCATCGACACCTGCGGAACGGGCGGAGACGGTGCGGGCACGTTCAACGTCAGCACGGTCAGCGCGGTCGTGGTGGCGGCGTGCGGTGGGCGCGTGGCCAAGCACGGCAACCGCGCGGTCTCGAGCCGCGCAGGAAGCGCGGACGTGCTCGAGGCCCTCGGGATCGTGCTCGAGCCGTCCGCAGCCCTGGCGGCGCGACAGCTCGAGACGCTCGGCATCACGTTCCTCTTCGCGCCCGCGCACCACGCGGCGTTGAGGCACGTCGCGGCGGCGCGGCGTGAGCTCGGCGTGCGGACGTTCTTCAACCTCCTCGGTCCGCTCGCGAACCCGGCGCGCGCCACGCACCAGCTGCTCGGCGTTCACGATCGGGCGCGCCTCCCGATCATGGCGGAGGTGTTGCTCCGCCTCGGGGTGACGGCCGCGTGGGTCGTCCACGGACACGGCGGGCTCGACGAGGTCTCGCCGTCGGGGGCCACCGACGTCGTGCGCCTCGCGGGCGGGCGGCTCGATTCGTTCCAGGTCTCGCCCTCCGACTTCGGTCTGGCGGCAGCGCCCCTCGAGGCCCTCCTCGGCGGGGATGCCGCGCACAACGCGCGCCTCGCCCGGGCGGTGCTGAACGGCGAGCCCGGCGGTCGGCGGACGGCGGTGCTGCTCAACGCCGCGGCCACCCTCGTGATGGCGGGCATGGAGCCCACGCTCGCGGGCGCCCGGGCGCGTGCCGAGCACGCGATCAACTCCGGCGCGGCCGCGGCGACGCTCGAGGCGTGGGTGGCGTCGGGGCGCAAGGAGCCCGGATGACGGACCACTTGGCGGCGATCCTGTCCCGGAAGGCGCTCGAGGTCGCGCGTCGTCGGGCCCATCCGCGGACGTGGCCCGACGATGGCCTCGATCGCGGCCCCCGCGCGCGCGCGGCCCTGCGCCGGACGCCCGGCGCCCCGCTGAAGGTGGTGGCCGAGATCAAGCGCCGCAGCCCGAGCGCGGGGCTCCTGCGCGCGCGCCGGCCCGGGGACATCGAGGCGGTGTCGAGGGCGTACGTCGAGGCGGGCGCGTCGGCCGTCAGCGTGCTGGCCGACGGCCCCGGCTTCGGCGGGTCGGTGCTCGACGTGCGCCGGGCGTGCATATCGGTCTCCGCCCCGGTCCTCTTCAAGGAGTTCGTGATCGACGACGTGCAGGTGCGTGCTGCGCGGGCCGCGGGGGCGAGCCTGGTGCTGCTGCTCGTGCGCGCGTTGCCTGGTGAACGTCTGCGCCGGATGGTCGCCGAGGTCCGGGCGATGGGGATGGAGCCGCTCGTGGAGGCGGCCGACGTCGACGAGCTCTCGAGGGCGCTCTCGACCGACGCGACCGTGGTCGGCGTGAACGCGAGGGACCTGCGACGCTTCACGCTCGATCCCGAAGGCGCGGAGCGCGCGCTCCGAGAAGTTCCCAACGACCGGATCGCGGTGTACATGAGTGGCGTGGAGAACCGGGCGAGGATGACGGCGATCGCGCTCGGCCGTCCGGACGCGGTGCTCCTCGGAACGGAACTCATGCGTGCGCCTTGCCCGGGCGCACGCCTCGCGGAGATTCTCGGAGCGGAGGGGCCCTAGTGCAGACCGTCCTCGTCACCGGTGCCGCGGGCACCATCGGCAACTACGTCGTCGGGCTGGCCGAAGCCGCCGGCCATCGCGTCATCGCGTCGGACCTCCATCCCAACGGCATCGCGATGCCCGTGCGCGGCGCCGTCCGGCCGGGCGACATCCGCGACAGAGCGTTTCTCGACAAGCTCGTCGAGGGGGTCGATCACGTGATCCACACCGCGGCGTTGCTCGACGTGGGCACGCCCCCCGAGACCCTGGCCGCGGTCAACACCGACGCGGTCGTGGCGCTCTACGATGCGGCCGCACGCGCCGGTGCGAAGCGCTTCGTGCACGTGAGCTCCGCGATGGTCTACGGCCTCGGACAGCGGGGCCCGCTGACCGAGTCGGCGCGGGTCCTCGCCCGCGGTCCGCACGGACGCTCCAAGCTCCAAGCCGAGCACGCGCTGATGGAGCGTGCGGCCAAGGGGGGACCCGACTGGACCGTGCTGCGCGCGGCGCCGGTCTACGGTCGGCGAGGTCGCCATTTCGCGGCGAGCCTGCTGGTGGTCGGTCCCGTCCTCCGCTTGCTCTCGCCGGTCCTGCCCCGGATGCGTGGTGGGCCGCTCGCGACGTTCGTTCACGCGGAGGACGTCGCCCGCGCGCTCGTCTTCGTGCTCGACAAGGACGCCGCACGGCAGCAGGTGTTCAACGTCGCCGACGACGACCGCCTCACGCTCGGTGACAGGGTCACCGAGACGTTCCGTGCGTACGGGCTCCCGACGTGGCCCGCGGGGGAGCTCCCGCGCTCCGTGCTCGACCGCATCGGCCGCTCGTTCGAGGTCGAGGCCGCCCATCAGACCCTCGACCGATCGCTGCTCGCCGCGTGGAAGCTCGTCGTGATGCGCCACGGGCTGAAGCCCGCGCTGCGGGCGCGGCTCGATCGCGAGGCGGTCACGCTGCTTCACGACGATCTGGTGGTCGACGCAGGTCGCCTTCGCGCGCTCGGATGGCGGCCGCGCTTTCCCTCGTTCGTCGACGGGTGGCGACAGGTGCTCCGGTGGTATCAGGCGGAGCGATGGGTCCCCCGCTACGTATGAATCTGGACGCGTCGCGTGTTCGGGCCTCGACGGGCGGGGTCGGCCCGTCCGGGCGCTGGATGCCTCGCGGTGGGCGGCCGTGAGCCTCGTCCCTCGGCTCCGGCAACGTGCGGAGGCCCTCGGTCGGGAGGCCGCGGCGGTGCTCCGCCAGGGCCGCTTGATGGCGGCCGGGGAGGCCGACCTCGCCGCGCGCCGCGGGCGCGTGGGCCACGTCGTGTTCGTGCACGGCTTCATGGCGTCGGGTCCGGTGTTCGGGCCGATGCGCGCCCACGTCGAGGCGGCGCTCGACGTGACGACGCACCCGCTGAGCTATCGCCCCTTCGACCGCTTCGAGCACGTGGCGCTTCGGCTGCGCGACGCGGTCGACGCGCTCGGAGACGGGCCCGTCGATCTGGTGGGGCACTCTCTCGGAGGCATCGTCGCGCGCTGGTACCTCCAAGAACTCGGCGGTGCGGCGAAGGTCGGTCGTCTCGTCACGCTCGCGAGCCCGCACGCAGGAACCCGCGCCGCGGGTCTTCCCGTGAGCCCGTTGCTCGCGGCCATCCGCCCTGGAAGCCCTGTCCTGGCCCGTCTTCGCGAGGGCCGGAGCGAGGCCGCGGGGGTCGCGCACACGGCCCTCGTGGCGGGCGCCGACCGCATGGTCACGCCGCCCTCGAGCGCGGCCGCGGTGCAGGACGCGCGTGTCCGATGGATCGAGGGCCTGGGCCACAACGAGATGCTCTTCGATCCGAGGGTGTTCTCCCTCGTGGTCGAGTCGCTCACGCGCTGAGCCGCGGCGGCGGGGCGGGAGGGAACACGACCTGAAAGCGCGTCCCGCGCTCGGGCCGCCTCTCCGCGTGGACCTGTCCTCCGTGCGCCTCGACCACCTGCTTGACCAGCGCGAGCCCGAGACCGACGCCGTGCCTGCGGCGGGTGAAGAACATGTCGAAGACCCGCTCTCGCTCGTCGTCCGCGATGCCGGGCCCCTCGTCGTCCACGGTGATGACCTGGCCCCGCGCCTCGCGGGAGACCCGCACCCAGACCGAGCCTCCGCGAGGCGAGAATTGCAGCGCGTTCTTCACCAGGTTCCACAGCACCTGGCGCAGCTGGGCGGGATCGACCGAGGCGCGGGCCTCGCAGCCCGAGTATTCGATGCGGACGTCCGCGTCCTCGCTCGGGCCGCGTCGAGCCACCCGCACCACTTCGTCCGCCACGGCGCCGATGTCGAGGTCCACGCGCTCCGGGGTGATGGGGCGCGCGACATCCAGCATGGTGGTCACGAGCTCGTCGAGGCGGCCCACCTCCTTGATGACCACGTCCAGCAAGTGGCGATCTTCGCCGCCGAGGGTCGGGCAGTCCCGGACCAGCTCCACCGAGCCTGAGATCGATCCCAGCGGATTTCGGATCTCGTGCGCCAACCCCGCCGCGATCTGCCCGAGTTCGGCGAGGCGCTTCGCGCCCGCGGCCTTCTCGCGCAGCTCGGTCACCTCGGTCAGGTCCTGGAAGATCAACAGGTTGCCGTGGGCCTCACCCGCGGCGTCGAGGAGCGGTGTCCGCGTGAAGCCGATGGGAAAGGTCGTCCCGTCGGCGCGCCGGGCCCGGCCCTCCTGACGCTCGCGGATGGTCTCGTCGAGGTCCGGCAACACCTCCGCGATCGGCCGACCGACGAACGCCACGGGCTCGCCGTGGAGCATCGAGGCGCCGGACACGTTGACGGTCGCGATGCGCCCGTCCGCGTCGGTCGTGACGAGGCCCGAGCGCAGGGAGCGCACGATGTCCTCGTTCAGTCGGGCGTACCCCGCCGCGCTCGCCGTGGCGAGACGGAGATCGCCGCCTGCCTTTCGAAGCCGCTGCCGCAAGCCATTCGCCAGCAAGCTGATCAGGAAGAGCCCCACCGAGTTCCGCAGGATCGCCGTGCCCAGGTCGGGGCCCCCACCTGCGGCCACATGGCTCGGATCGGCGATCCAGCCGCTCCCGAGGGCGACGCTCAGCGTCAGGTACGCCAGGCCCGCGACGCCGGCGGTCACGACGACCACCGAAGGCGAGGACAGCAGCGCGGCGATGAGCACGACGATGCCGTACAGGAAGCTGAACCCGGAGACGGCCCCGCCGGTCTGCCACACGAGGACGCTGGTCGTGATCAGGTCGATGGCCAGCTGCACCCACACGAGCGGTCGCAGCGCGAGCTTCGCTTGCATCCAGACGATCGAGACGAAGGTGGCGGCGTAGACCCCGATCACGAGCAACCGCAGCACGTCGGCGGCCGGACTCTCCGCCTGGCCGAGCGCCGTTCCGCCGCCGAGGAAGAGCGTGCCGCCGAGGAGCACCGTGGTGACGCCGAGGCGCCCGGCGATGAGCCACTGGAGCCGGCGCAGGACGATGGCGTCGCTGTCCACGTCCGAACCCGCCGCCTCGACGCGGACCGTGGGCGGAAGCGGCGTCGTCGTCGGCGAGCCGGGCACGCGCTACTCGGCCTTGATCTTCCCTGCGATGTCGAAGATCGGCATGTACATCGCGATGA
>CAIKNO010000497.1 GCA_903828805.1 uncultured Sandaracinus sp.
AGCCGGGCCGACGAACAGCCGGGCCGACGCACTCCGAAAGGAGCGATGCTCGTCGCGTCCGCCAGCGGCTGTCGGTCCATCCGCGGGTCGTGGGGCGCCCGACGGGCCCGGATGGACCCCGTCACGACGGTGGGCATCCTCGCTGCGCCCGCCTCTCGGCGCCGTGGCGCCCGCATCCGCCCACGTCCGGACGATGGCCGGGGCGGAAACCGCCCGTCGGGGCGTGCGCGCCGGTGTGCGCACGCTGACGGGACGACACCGATGTCGTGCCCCGCGGAGGCTGAACCGAGAAAACACCGGGGTCCTCGGTCCTGGCGCGGCACGTGCTGAGAGGAGTCGAGGCGCGCCGGATGGTCGGCGCCCGCATCAGGAACGCGAGGCGCCGGTCCGGTCCGGCGTGGCTTGACACGACTCGACCCCACGGCTACAGGTCGGCCGTCTACGACAGGCGCGGCCTCGATTTCCGTCCAATCGGCGGTGCTGGGACCAGACGCAGTCGGTGTCGATCGGGAGGAATTGAGATGATGAAGAGGGCTTGGCTCGCCGCGGCAATCGTCGCGATGGTGTGGGGTTGCGGGGGCGACAACAACGGATGTCCGACCGGGACGATCTGCGTGGACAGCGGTCCGGGCGACGTCGACGCCGGTCCGATGGACTCCGATGCCGGGATGGCGGACTCCGGCGGGCCCGTGCCCGACGGCGGCCCGTGTGGTCTCGTGCCGGGCCGCGCGAGCGGTGCGGCCTGCAGCCGTGACCGCTGCACCGACGGCCTCGCGTGCCAGACGGAGATCGCCGCGAACTACGCCGGCACCGTGAACACGGACGGCACGGCCGGCCCCGCCCTGACGATCATCGGCTTCCCCGGCTCGATGTGCGCCCAGGTCTGCGACCCCGACATGAACGAGGGCACGGACGCGAACAACTGCGACCTGAACTGCACGAAGTGCAACGGCGCGATCCTCGAGGGCCGCGTCCGCTTCGGCATCAGCGACGAAGTCCCCGGCACCTGCCGCCCCGTCTGCAACGCCGACTCGACCACGAACGGCGGCTGCCGCGACGGCTACGCCTGCGATGCGCAGAGCGGCACGTGCATGGAGGCCTGCGTCGATGACATGCAGTGCCGCTTCAGCATCGGCGACGTGGACGGCGATGGCGCCGGCGACATCGTGTACGACATGGGCGAGATGGCCCGTTGCGACACCGCGACCCGCCGCTGCTACGTCGAGGGCAACGACATGGCCACCGCCGGCGACCCCTGCACCAGCGACGCGCAGTGCATGGACAACGGCCTCTGCCTCGACGGCGAGGGCATCCCCGGCGGCTACTGCACGCGCCTCTTCTGCAACGACACCCTGGCCTGCGGGTCGGGCGACGTCTGCTACTCGCGCCCCTTCTTCGGCGCCGGGATCGACAACGTCTGCCTCGACGGCTGCCGCGTCGGCCAGGAAGTCAACGCGTCGGACGTCGCGGCGGCCTTGTTCGGCGGGAACCCCGACTGCCGTGCGGGCGAGATGTGCATGTGGGACGGCGTGAGCGCCCCCGGCGGTGACAACGGTGGTTGCTTCCCCGGCAACTACAACACCGAGCGCACCTACGACGTCGGCACGGCCTGCCAGACGGATGAGGACTGCTTCTCGCCCTTCGGCTACGGCCGCTGCCTCTTCACGCAGTCGACGGACCGCGTCCAGAGCGGCCTCTGCGCCATCAGCAACTGCAACGGCGGCGGCATGGGCACGGCCATCGGCCTGCTCGGCGGCGGCGACGCCCCGGTGGCCCTCCCGACCGACCTGCAGAACAACGTCTGCAACACGGGCGCGGGCGACCTCTGCGTCAACTTCGGCGGGATGGACTCGCCCCCGAACACCTTCTGCATCCACTCGTGCGACACCGCCGCCGAGTGCCCCGTGGGCTACGCCTGCACCGGCCTGCTCTCGGGCGGCCAGGGCATCTGCTGGCCGAACTGCGAGGACAGCACGGACTGCCACACCGGCGCGACCTGCCAGGACACGATGCGCGGCGCCTGTGACCCGATGACCGAGGAGTGCTACTGCTCCGACGCCATGCCGGCCCCGGTCGATGCCGGCACCCCGGCCGTCGACGCCGGCACCCCGGCCTCCGACGCCGGCGCCCCGGCCGCCGACGCCGGCACCCCGGCCGTCGACGCCGGCACCCCGGCCGTCGACGCCGGCGGCACCGACGCGGGCGTGCCCGTCCCGTGACGACGACGCGGGCCGCGCACCTCACAGTGCCGGCCCGCGCATTCATTCTCCGAACTTCCCAAGAACGAGGATCTCGATGTATCTCGCAATCTCCCGCAAGCCGCGCTCCCGTGACCGGGGCCGCAGCAGCCGCCACCGCGCCAAGCTGAAGGCGAAGAACCGCCGCCGGGTCAACCGGATGGCCGGGCGCGCCCTCGGCCAGCGCTGAGCACGTCTCGGCGCAGTCCCTCACGCTCCGTGGATCTCACGGGGCACGTCGAAGCCCAGGCCCCCCGGCCTGGGCTTCTTCGTTTGTCACGCGCATCCCTTCGTCACGCGCATCCCTTCGTCACGCGCATCCCTTCGTCACGCGCATCCCTTCGTC
>CAIKNO010000498.1 GCA_903828805.1 uncultured Sandaracinus sp.
ACCCTCCCCGCCCTCGCCCTGGCCGCGCTCGAGCAGATCCCCAAGCGCTGGCCGAGCAACACCGATGCGCTCGTCCGCGAGGGGGAGTCGCTCCGCGACGAGCTGGCCGAATGCATCGGAGACGGGGTGATGTTGTTCCCGTCCTACACGCGCCCGGCCCCGCGCCACGCGGCCGCCATCCTCACCCCGATCGACTGGGGCTACACCGCGATCCTCAACGTGCTCGAGCTGCCCAGCACCCAGGTCCCACTCGGACTGAGCCGTCGCGGACTGCCGCTCGGGTGCCAGGTGGTCGGACGTCACGGGCAAGATCACCGCACGATCGCCGTCGCCCTGGAGCTCGAGCGCGCCCTCGGGGGGTGGACCCCGCCCGCCCTCTTCGGAGCGCCGTAGGCGCAGCGCTGCCGGTGGGACGGGTCGGCGCGGCGTGCTCATCGCCGAGGGCATCCCGCCACCTGGATTCGACGCGCGATGCCCGCAGCGAGCGCCCAGGCATCTCCACGGCGACCCCGCTCCGAGAAGTTCACCGTCGCCCCGGTCCTCTCCTCACACGCGCGAGAGGTCCGAGACGCCGAGGAAGCGTCACGGGCGGCGCAGCGCGCTGACGCGGAAGAGGAACGAGCCACGGGAGGTCTGAGCCGCACGCCCGTCGACCGACGGGAAGGTCAGCGCGTAGACGACCCTGCGCTCCCCGTTCTCGCCGTCCTCGATCCGGATCTCGCCGTCGTCCACCGACTGGTCGTAGGTATACGTGCCGAGGCTCGGGCCCGAACACCCGACCGCCGAGATCGTGACGCCCGAGGCGTCGTCACTTCGGTACTCGCCAGCCGCGGCCGTGAGCAGGTCGATCCCCGCCACGTGCAGGGAGTTCATCACCCACCAGCCAGGGCCCTCGGCGTCGAGGCGAACGACCGAGAGCGCCGCCGAGTAGGAGCCTTCCGTGCGCGTGGAATCGCCGCCGTAACCGTTGACGTCGCCCAGATCTCCGCTCTGGAGCGCCCCCGAGATGACGAGGGAACGCTGGCTGCCCTCACGCACGGTGGCGACCTGAAACGTCTCCTGCACGCGGCCGTCCGGCCAGGTGAACTGCACCTCGATCTGCAGCCTGCGGGCGCTGTCCGGCTCGTCCGAGATGGAGAGGACAGCGTGTGTCGAGGGAAGGTTGATGACGTCCGTGGGCATGTTCACTCGCACGTCCCCGGACGAGCCGAACACGGAGACCGACGGGGCCGTCGGGTCCAGCGGGTTGGTCTCGTAACGGCCCGCTGGGGCCGCAAGCACGTCGAGGTTCGAGACGTCGACCAACGTCCGCATCCAGTCGTGCCCCTCGACCCAATCGGTGACGATCTGCGTCGCCCCACGGCGGCTGTTCGACCGCGACACGCCTTCCACGCCGGAGAAACCGCAGACCTCCCCGAGGTCGCCGTGGAGCTCCGACGACCACACCTCGAGGGTGCCGTCGTCGTCGATGTCACGGGGCGGGATACGGCCCGTGCCTGACGTGCCCTCGGGCGGCATGCCCTCGGGCGGCAGCGCCTCGGCCAACATGCCCTCGGGCGGCAGCGCCTCGGCCGACTGGCATCCGGCGCCGACCGGCCACGCGAGCCCCACGAACAGAATCACCACGAGCTTCGAGTTCTTCTTCATCGTCGTGCCCTCCCCTATTCGCCTGGTTCACGCCGCGCCGTGCGACGCGATTCCCCGTTCTCGTGCCGAGCGCGGCGGACCCGCGGGGCCCTCGCTCCGGGGCCGTCGTCCCCCGGGGGCCGCCGCCGGCCCGACCGGTCCGCGGGAACTCGATGCCCCGCATCGGCTCCGTCCTGCGCGCGGCCCCCGCGCCCTCCTCATCCTGGCCTCCTGCCCTTCGTCGTTCGGCAGCTCCTGGATTTCCAATCGGC
>CAIKNO010000499.1 GCA_903828805.1 uncultured Sandaracinus sp.
GAGCGAGGTGAGCCACGCGGCGTTCGGCGGGACGGTGCGCACGCGCCGAGCGTAGCGCAGTTCGTGGTAGCGTCCGTCGGGCTGTCGGAGGTCCGTTGTTCAACGTCCGTGCATGCGCGTTCGCGCTCGGGGTGCTGCTGGCGGGGTCGATGTCCGCGGGGCAGGCACGCGCCCAGGCGACGGCCGAGGTCGTGGCGGGCAGCGTCCGGGTCGAGGCGGCGCCGTCGGTGCCGGTGGTCGCGGTCGACGCGGTGGTCGAGGTCGATGCGGTGGTCCCGGTGCCGGTCGCGTCGCCGGTGCAGGTCCTGCCTCCATTGCCGGCCGCGCCTCCCCACGTGAGGACGGTCCAGGTCGAGCACAGCGAGAGCCTGCGGGCGCTCTGGCTGCCCGGCCTGATCGTCCTGCCGGCGGCGTGGGTGTTCACGTGGCTCTACGCCTCGTCGTTCCTCGAGGGCGAGGGGCTCGCGTTCGCGTGGCTCCCGGTCGCGGGTCCGTGGCTGATGCTGTCGTCGGACATGAACGGCCAGGAAGCCGGCGTCATCGCTGCCGGCGTGGTGCAGGGGCTGGCGACGTTGGCGATCGTCCTCGGCCTGTCGATCCAGGAGACGCACACCTCGACCGCGCTCGAGATCGCGTCATTGCCCGGGGGGCTCGGCACCCTCTCGGTGGATGGCGGCACGCTGCCCGGCGGCGGGTTCGTGTCGGCGCGGCTCTCGTTCTGAGCAGGGCCTCGAGCCGCCCTCGGAGAACGGGTGGACACCTGCGACGGCGCGGGCTCGACGCTTGGGCGGCCTCGGCATTCGCAACTTGCATGGCACCATGGCATCGATGCTGGATTGTCTCGCAGCGCCGGAGTCTCTACGAATGTGCCGCGTCCGATGCGACCCGCAGAGCGGTGCGCCCGACGTTTATCGGCCTCGTTCGAACCCCCAAGGAATGCCCATGACCACGCGCAAGACCGCCACCGGCAAGATCCAGGTGAAGACCTGGGAGTCGCTTCCATTCGATACGAGCGCAGGCCCCTCGCTCAACGAGCTCCATGTGACCGAGGACTTCGTGGGTGACATCACGGGCGAGGGCGCGGCGCGCATGCTCCAGACGCTCCGCGCGGACGGCTCCGCCAGCTTCGTCGCCCTGGAGCGCGTCGTGGCGAAGCTCGACGGTCGTCATGGAAGCTTCGTGCTCCAGGACGAAGGCACGCTCACGGGCAACCGCGTCAAGGGCACGTGGTTCGTCGTGGCCGGCTCGGGCACGGGCGAGCTCGCCGGGCTGCGCGGTGAAGGAGGGTTCGACGCAGAACTCGGCCAGCACGCGGATTACACGCTGGCGTACTGGTTCGAGTGACATGACGCCCGACCCCTCGGTGACGGTGCTCGTCACGCGCACCGTCCACGAGGGGCGCGAGGCGGACTACGAGGACTGGGTGAGCGGGGTGTCCGCCGTGGCGCGCGAGTTTCCCGGGCATCGTGGCGTCCATCTGGTGCGCCCTCGCGACGGGTCGCGCATCTACACGCTCGTGTTCCGCTTCGACTCCGCGGAGCACCTCGAAGCGTGGGAGGCGTCGCCCGAGCGCCGCGCGTGGGTCGAGCGGGCCGGGACACTCTGCACGGACATGCGCGTCCAGCAGCTCACCGGCTTGGAAGGTTGGTTCGATGCCCCCGGGCCGGGGCTCGGTCCACCACCTCGCTGGAAGATGGTGGCCGTCACCTTCGGCGTGGCGTTCCCGACGATCCAAACGCTGCAGGTGCTGCTGGGGCCCTGGCTCGAGCCGCTGCCCGCCCCCGCGCGCGGCGCCGTCGTCGGGCTCGCGATGGTGCTCTTCATGACCTACGTCGCGATGCCGTTCGTCACGCGCCGCCTCTCGGCCTGGCTCTACCCGATGCGTCCCTGACGAAGTGCGGGTCGGGCTACGTCGTCGCCTGGACGAGGGTCGCTCGCACCCACGCGTGCAAGGGGTCGACGTCGAGGCGCGCATGCCACAGGGCCACCACGTCGAGCGTTGGCAGCGTGAGCGGCGGCTCGTAGGACGTGAGCCCGAGGCGGCGAGCGAGCTCCAAGCCCGGACGTGCGGGCATCGTGAGGAGCAAGTCGCTCTGGGCCACCGCGATGGCCGCCCCGATGAAGTAGCGGGTTCGGTAAGCGACCCTTCGCTCGAGACCCTGCGCGTCGAGCGCGCGATCGACGACCGCGAGACCGTCGCCCTCGGGGCTCGCGAGCGCGTGTGGGAGACGCGTGAACGTGTCCAGATCGAGGCCCTCGGAGAGGGCGGGGTGGTCTCGACGGGCGAGGCACACCCAGCCGTCGCGAAAGAGCACGCGGCGGCGCAGGCCGGGCGCGTCCGAGAAGTTCACTCCGATGGCGAGGTCGAGCGCGCCGCCCTCGAGCTGCGACACGAGGTCGGCCTGGCGAAGCGGCAACACGTCGAGCGACAGGCCCGGCGCTTCGGCCTCGATGCGCCGGAGCAGCGCGGGAAGCAGGAACACTCCGACGATGTCGTGAGCGGCCAGCGCGATCGTGTGTTGCGCCGTCGACGGCTCGAAGTCCGGCGCGTGGAGGGCGCGGCGCAGGGCCTGAAGTCCGTCGCGGAGTGAGGCGTGGATGCGCTCGCCTCGTGGCGTCCGCACGAAGCCCTGGCCGCTCCGCACGAGCAGCGCGTCGTCGAGGTCTTCGCGCAGGCGACGCAACGCGCGGCTCAGGGTCGGCTGCGTGACCCCGAGCCGTCGCGCGGCCCGCGTCACGTTCGTCTCGGCGAGGAGCGCCTCCAGCGAAAGGAGGAGGTTCAGGTTCAGTTCGCCGAGGTCGTTCATCGTCCCGATCCGCGCGAAGGGGCACCGGCGACGTCGCGTGCCTTGGGACGCGTGATCGACACCGGTTGCGCGCCCGCGTCCTCGACCGCGCGGACCTCGACTCCGTCGGCCGACACGCGGACCCTCAGTTCGGGAAGGGTCACCGAGACGTCGGCGCTCGGCGCCGGGCGACGCGCGACTTCCGAACCCACGACCCCTACGAGCCCCGCGAGCGCGAGCAGCGCGGCCCCCACGATGGCGACGATCACGCCCACGCGCGAGCGCCGCGGCTCGGTGCCCGCGACCGGTCCGGACCTGCCACCCGGCCCGCTGTGGAAGGCCTCGGCGGACGAGGCGACAGGCGCCGACCCCGAGCCTGCGGGCGGCGTGCCGACGGCGAGGGGCGCATCCCCGGGGAACGTGGCCGCCGACGCCGCGACGTGACGCTGGACCGGCGGCGCGCGCAGGTCGGACGCGAAGGGCGCGAGCACGGCCTTCACCTCGCCGCACGACGAGGGGCGCGCGGCCGGATCCTTCTCCAGCATCCGGGCCACGAGCGAGACCACCGCCTCGGGGAGGTCGGCGCGCACGGCCGAGAGCGGCGACGGCGCCTCGGTGCAGACCTTCAGCACGAGCATCGGGAACGACTCGGCGGCGAAGGGCAGCTGCCCGGAGAGCGCCTGGTACAAGATCACGCCGAGCGCGTAGACGTCGGCGCGGTGATCGATGTCCTTCGCGCCACGCGCCTGCTCGGGCGGCATGTAGTGGGGCGTGCCCATCGCCATGCCGGTCTTCGTCATGCCGCGACCGGGCGCGCCCGCGCCGATGCCGCCCGCGACGTCCTGCATCTTGGAGATCCCGAAGTCGAGCACCTTCACGACGTGCGCGTCGCCGCCGCGCCGAACGAGGAAGATGTTCTCGGGCTTGAGGTCGCGGTGGACGATGCCCTTCGCGTGCGCGGCGTCGAGGGCGTCGCAGACCTGCGACGCGATGTGCACGACGACGCCGAGCGACTGCGGGCCGCCCTCCTCGAGTTCGGTCGCCCAGTCCCGACCGCCGAGGAACTCGAGCACCATGAAGGGCGCGCCGTCGGGGAAGCGGCCCATGTCGGTGCACTCGATGATGTTCGGGTGCCCGATCGCGGTCGCCGCGAGCGCCTCACGCTGGAAGCGCGCGACGACCTCGGGGTTGCTCGCGTAGTGCGCGTGGAGGCACTTGATCGCGACCCGACGGCCGATGAGCAGGTGCTCGCCCTCGTAGACCGCGCCCATCCCGCCTTCGCCGAGCTTTCGCAAGATCCGGTATCGGTCCTGCAACACCGCACCGATGCGCGGGTCGGGCGGGAGGCCTTCGGCTGCGAGGTCGACGGTCATTCGGTTCGAGGACGGTAGGCGTTCGGCCGGCCGAGCGTCAATTCGAGCCACGGGCGCGCGACGCCACGCCGAGCGGGGCGGCGCGGCCCGCACCACGGCGAGCGAGACGCGCGATGGCGAACGTTGTCAGCCCGACGCGATCACCCCCCGATCATCGATCGCGTACGCGTCGACGGCGGGGTCCGCTCCACCGCCGAGGGGTTGCGCGAGGGTCGGGTCCGCGGACCTCGAGAGGGGTGCCTCTCAGCGACGGACCTCGAGGGCGGGCTGTCGAATCCCATCCGC
>CAIKNO010000500.1 GCA_903828805.1 uncultured Sandaracinus sp.
CCGGTGGACCTCCCAGAAGGGCCGGACCACGCGGAGGAACCGGCGCGCTTCCGCCTCGGAAAGGGCCCGCCAGAGGCGCGGGGTGTGCGGGCGGAGCCCGTCGATGACCGAGCGCCAGTCCGCTCCCTGTGCCTGCGCCTCCCGCACCGCCGCGCGGACGGCGTGGAGAAGGGCCCGTGCGCCGAGCGTTCCCGGCGTGGCGAGGAGCGGCTCGAGCCAGGAGGCCGGATCGCGCGGCGGCTGAGGGGTCGGTGCGTGCGCGGCCGGAAACAGCCCACGCCGCGACAGCGCCACGAGGGGCGCGCTGCGCGGCGCCTTGCCGAGGCTGAGCACCACGTCGATCGCCGTGAGCCCGCTGCCGAGGAGCACCACGGTCTCGTCGGGGCGGATGGCCGAGAGCACCAGGGTCGCCCAGGGATCCTGCACGTACCGCGAGCGCGGTCCGTGCCAGCTCGAGCGCAGCGGGTCGTCGGGTGGGCGGTGCCCGGTGGCGAGGATCACCGCGTCGGCGAGGAGGGGCGCGTGCCCGGCGCTCTCCACGCGCCACTGGCTCCCGGTGCGCGACACCGCATCGACCTCGGCGCGCCGGCTCTCGACCGTGACGCCGGGCCCGGCGGCGGCGACCGTCTCGAGGAACGTCTCACGCACGTACTCGCCGTACCGCTTGCGCGGCAGGAACTCGTACGCCTGCGTCTCGGGCCTCCGGCGCTGCGACCACTCGAGGAAACCGCGCGGCTGATCGGCCCACGCGCCCATGTTCGCCGCGGGCACGTTCAGCAGGTGATGCGGGTCGGGGGTGCGGTACGCCGGCCCTTCGCCGAAGGTCGCCTGGCGATCGAGGAGCACCACGTGCACGGCACGGCCTGCCGCGCTCGCCCGGGCCACGAGGTGCGCCGCGGCCAGCGTCCCCGAGAAGCCACCGCCGACGACCGCCACGACCGGCGCCTCGGGCCCGGGCGCTTCGATGAACGCGCGGACCGGCCCGCCGGCTTCGCTGCGCGCGGCGAAGCGCCGCAGCTCGGGCAGCGGCGGCGCGTACACGTGCACCGTCACCAGGGTCTCGGCCGCATCGCTGGGGTTGCCGAGCGCGTGGATGTCCTCGCTCGCATCGACCATGACCTCGCCCTCGACGAGCTCGCCGTCCGTCGTGGCATCGACGAGTCCATCGAGGGCCGGTCGGAAGCGCCTCTCGCGCACCCGGCCCTGCACGATGCGGAGCGCGCACACGGAGCCCGCGTGGTCGTGCGGGATGCTGCCCTGGCCGGGCAACCACGTCATCACGAGGACCTCGTACGCCTCGGTGCGCGCGACGCGCATCCGCGCGTAGCCGTGCGCGCTCGGCTGCACGAACGCGCGGACATCGTCGAGGCCCAGCTGCGCGCGGCCGAGGACAGCGACCGCCTCCTTCCGGCCGATCGATGGGCCGACGCCCTCGAGGGCATCGACGAGGTCGCGCAGCGCGGGCGAGAGCGGGGGCGGCGAAGGAGCGATGGCGTCGGAGGTGGGCACGTCCTCGGCACTGTCCCGCA
>CAIKNO010000501.1 GCA_903828805.1 uncultured Sandaracinus sp.
CCTGGTCCTCTGGGAGGCCCAGTTCGGCGATTTCGCGAACGGAGCCCAGGTCATCATCGACCAGTTCATCGCGTCGTCCGAGGACAAGTGGCATCGGCTCAGCGGGCTGGTGATGCTCTTGCCCCACGGGTACGAGGGCTCCGGCCCCGAACACTCCAGCGCCCGCCTCGAGCGCTTCCTCGCCCTCGCCGCCGAGGACAACATCCAGGTCGTGAACCTCACGACGGCGGCCCAGATCTTCCACGCCCTCCGTAGGCAGGTGCTGAGGCCGTGGCGGAAGCCTCTGATCGTGATGTCGCCGAAGAGCCTCTTCCGATCGAAGGATTCCACGAGCACCCTGGCGGAGCTGACCTCCGGCGAGTTCCAGCGGATCATCCCGGACCGTGAGACGCAGGCGAAGAAGGTGAGCCGCGTCCTGCTCTGCTCCGGAAAGGTCTATTACGAGCTGGCCGCGGAGCGGAAGCGGCTGGCACGAGAGGACGTCGCCATCCTGCGGCTCGAGCAGCTCTATCCGCTGCGCGCCGAGGAGCTCCGCGGATTGCTCTCGGCCTACGCCGACGGCACGGATCTCGTGTGGGTGCAGGAGGAACCGTCCAACAGCGGCGCGTGGTACTTCCTGAACGCGCGGCTGCCCGAGATGCTGGAGCATCGCCTCCCGCTGAGGTGCGTGTCGCGCGTCGAGAGCGCGAGCCCGGCGACCGGTTCGATGAAGGCCCACGTGCTCGAGCAGCAGCAGCTGCTCGAGGATGCGTTCGCCAACCTCGGAGAGAAGCCCGGCAAGGCGCGCGCGAGCGCCCGGCCCCCCAAGCCCGCGACCGCGTGAGCGGGCCGCCGGACCGCGCGCCGAGGATCGAACGATGAACTTCGCCTTTCCTCCGCTCTCCCCTGCGGTCCGGGTGCTCCTCTCCGTCCTCTTCGGCAGCTTCGTGGCGCAAACGGTCCTCGGCGCTGCGGGCGTGCCTCTGTTCGACTGGCTCGGCCTTCATGCCGCGTGGTCCCCGGCCCTGGCCTGGCAGTGGTGCACGTATCCGCTCGTGGAGCGGCCCGGCCCGGGCGGTGTCGTCGACCGCGCCCTCGACCTGATGTTGCTGTACTTCTGGCTCGCAGGCTTCGAAGCACGGTTCGGGGCGCGCAACACGCTCCTGCTCGCGGCCCTCGCCGTGACGGCCGGTGCCGCGTGTGTCCTGCTCGTCGGGTTCGCGTTGCCTTCGGTCAGCCACCCCTTCGCCGGTGCCTCTCCGATCGCCTGGGCAGGCCTTGCCGCCCTCGCGGTCACCACGCGCGGGCGGCCGATGCAATGGCTCTTCCTACCTCAGATGAACGCCTGGGGCCTGGCGCTCGTGTTCCTGCTCGTGCTCTCGCTCCAGTGCACCTGGGCCGGCACGGCGACCCCGCTCGCGGGCGCGCTGGGCGGGTTCGCGGCGGGGGTCGCCTACACCCGGTGGCTCACGCGCCCACGCCCCCCGGCTCAGCACGGCCCCTACCGCCGTCGCCCCGGCCACCTGAAGCTCGTCCCCGAGCCTCCACGGGCAGGGTCCGATGGAGGCTGGTTGAACTGAACGCGTCGTGGGTGTTCCGTCGACGCCCTCCGCATCCCGCCGTCCCCGCAGCCGACGCTCGAACGAGATAGACTCCGAGGCCACCCATGGATCGCATCTGGGCCATCGCCATCAACACCTTCCGGGAAGCCGTGCGGGATCGCGTGCTGTACGGCCTGCTCGGCGGCGCCGTCGCGGTGTTGCTGTTCACGCTCGTGCTCGCGGCGCTCTCGCTCGATCAGCAGGCCCGCCTCGTGCACGACCTCGGCCTCGCGTCGATCTCCTTGTTCGGCGTGATCACGGCCGTGTTCCTCGGGTCGTCCCTCCTCTACAAGGAAATCGAGCGCAAGACGCTGTACGTGATCCTTCCCAAGCCCATCCGGCGCCACGAGTTCCTGATCGGGAAGTACCTCGGCATCACGCTCACCGGAGCGGTGTTCATCGCCCTCATGGGCGCGCTCCAGCTCTGGCTGAGCGCCCTTCAGGCGGGCGCGCCGCTTCCGTGGCTGGTGTCCGCCCCCGTCGCCCTCGCCGCCCTCCTCGGTGTCGGCTTCGCGCGGGTGCGGGACCGGACCTCGCTGCTGCTGCCCTGGTCGCTCGTCGCGCTCGCCGTCGGCGCGGTCGTGGCCGCGCGCGCGGCCGTTCCGTTGACGCCGATCCTGGGGGCGCTCGCCCTGGACCTCGGCGAGGTCGCGGTGGTCGCCGCGGTCGCGCTGGTGTTCTCGAGTTTCTCGACCCCCTTCCTGACCGGGCTGCTCACGTTCGGCGTCTGGATCGTCGGTCGGTCCGCCGAGTCCATGGCGACCATGCAGTCGCGCGCCTTGCCCGCCACCCTCCGATCCGTCCTGCACGGCATGGCGCGGGTCGTCCCCAACTTCTCGCTGTTCGTGCCCCCTCGCCGCGCGCTCGAGGGCGCCGTCGAGGGTTTCGGAGGCCCGGTGGAGTACGTCACCCACGCGCTGACGTACGGCGCGCTCTACGCAGCGCTCTTGGTGCTCTTCGCGTGCGTCGTGTTCCGGAGGCGCGACTTCGCGTGATGGCTGCCCGCGCTGGCAGACCGTGGGCTTCGCGGGCGCTTCGCGCGCTGGGCGTGGCGGGGGTGCTCCTCTCGCTGCTGGCCCTCAGGGTCGTGGCGGCCTCCGCCGAAGAGCTCCGCCAGGCGCGCCACCTCGAGGACGGTGGACACCTCGCGGAGGCCATCGCCCACCACCGACGCGCCGCGCGCTGGTACGCCCCCGGCAACCCTTATGCCGAGGAAGCCCTCGCCCGCCTCGAGACGATCGGTCTGCGCGCCGAGGACGCCGGTGACGTGGACCTCGCCCTCGCCGCCCATCGTTCCATCCGTGGCGCGGTGCTCGGCGCCCGGAGCTTCTTCACCCCGCACGCGGCGAGACTGGCGCGCGCGGACGCGCGCATCGCGGCCCTCATGGGCGCGCTGCCGCCCCCACCGCTCGATGCGGCACGAAGCGTCGAGGAGCGGACCGCGCTGCACCTGTCGCTGCTGCAACACACGCCGCGCCCTTCGGTGCCGTGGGCGCTGCTCGCGCTGGCGGGGCTGGCTGGATGGATCGGCGCGGCGTTCGCGTTCGTGACCCGGGCCCTCGACGAGGACGATCAGCTCGTGCCGACGGAGGCGCGCCTGTGGGGCGCGGTCTGGATCGTGTCGTTCGGCCTCTTCCTGCTCGGGCTGGCCCTGGCCTGAGCGGAGACCGGCCCACGCGCCGGTCAGGACGGGAACGGTCCGCGGGCCTGGAAAAGGTTGCAGGGCGTTTCCACGGTCTGGTAGAGCGGAGACCGCCGGAGGTGAACCCACGGCGAGAGGACTCGGATGGACAACATCAAGGTGCGCGGCGGTGCCCCGCTGCGCGGTACCCTCAAGGTCAGCGGCGCCAAGAATGCCGCGCTTCCGATTCTCTGCAGCGCGCTGCTCGCCGACGGCGAGCACGTGTTCAGGAACGTGCCCGACCTGCGGGACATCGAGACCACCGCTCAGCTCCTTCGCCACATGGGCGTCGGGGTGGACGTGGACGCGCCGATCGTCAAGATCCACGGACGGCCCATCGAGGAGCCCGACGCGCCCTACGAGCTCGTGAAGCAGATGCGCGCCTCGGTGCTCGTGCTCGGACCGCTCGCCGCGCGCTACGGCAAGGCCCGGGTGTCCTTGCCGGGCGGTTGCGCGATCGGTGCGCGCCCCATCGACCAGCACCTCAAGGGTCTCGAGGCGATGGGCGCCACCATCTCCCTGGACCACGGATACGTGGACCTCGTCGTGCCCTACGGTCGCCTCCGCGGCGCCGACATCCACCTCGACATCCCGACCGTGACGGGCACCGAGAACCTGATGTGCGCCGCGACGCTGGCCAAGGGGCGCACCCGCCTCTCCAACGCCGCGCGCGAACCCGAGGTCGAAGAACTCGCCCGGGTGCTCAACAAGATGGGCGCGTCCGTCGAAGGCGCCGGCACCGACGTCATCACGATCGAGGGCCGCGAGGTCCTGCAGCCGGTCGACCACGCGATCATCGCGGACCGGATCGAGGCCGGCACGTACATGGTCGGGGCCGCGATCACCGGCGGCGACGTCCTGCTCGAGGGGATCACGTTCGATCACATCGAAGTGCTCTGCGCGAAGATGAGGCAGGCCGGAATCACGGTGGAGCGCGAAGCGGGCGGCATCCGCGTCGTCGGGAAGCCCCCATTCAAGCCCGTGGACGTGACCACCGAGCCCCATCCGGGATTCCCGACCGACATGCAGGCGCAGTTCATGTTGCTGATGACCCTCGCGGCCGGGGGCAGCGTCATCACCGAGACCATCTTCGAGAACCGCTTCATGCACGTCCCCGAATTGCAGCGAATGGGCGCGCGCATCGACGTCCGGGGTCGCTCCGCGTTCCTGCAGGGCCCCTCCAAGCTTCAGGGTGCCCGGGTGATGGCGACCGACCTGCGCGCCAGCGCATCCCTCGTCCTCGCGGGCCTGGTCGCACGCGGCGAGACCGAGGTGCTGAGGGTCTACCACCTCGATCGCGGCTACGAGCGCATCGAGGCGAAGCTCGGGGCCCTCGGTGCCGACATCGAGCGCGTTCATGGCAACGCGTGACTCGATGACGGTCACGGTCGCGGTCCCGAAGGGCCGGATCCTCAAGCATCTGTCCCGGTTGCTGGCCGCGGTCGGAGTCGCGCCCGACACCCTCCTCGCCGAGGATCGTCGATTGGTTCGACACGACGAGGCAGCCGGTGTGCGATTCTTGCTTCTCAAGCCCGACGATGTCCCGACGTACGTCGAGTACGGGGCCGCCGACCTGGGGATCGTGGGACGGGACGTGCTGATGGAGCGCGCCTACGACCTCTACGCGCCCGTGGACCTCGGGATCGGACGCTGCGCGATGATGGTCGCGGGCACCCCGGGGAGCGAGGCGCTGATCCACGGGACGCCGCCCCGCACGCTGAGGGTGGCGACCAAGTTTCCGCACATCGCCAAGACCCACTTCGCCCGGCGAGGCCTCCCCGTCGAGATCATCTTCGTGCAGGGCTCGGTCGAGCTCGCCCCGATCACGGGACTGGCGGACGTGATCGTCGACCTCGTGGAGAGCGGCGAGACGCTTCGGCAGAACGGCCTCGTCACCATCGAGCACATCATGGACGTGAGCTCCGTCGTGGTCGCCAACCGGTCGGCGTTGAAGCTCAAGCGCGAGGTCATCTCGCCGTTCCTCGCGGCGCTCGACCCCGCCGGACCACGCGCGCCGCATGGCGTGCAGAACGGGAAGCGGACCGAGGCCGCCGAGGGCCACGCCGTTCGAACCAGCCCGGGATCCAAGGCGGCCCGCAGCCGCGGCACCACCGCAGCATCGGGTGCGAACCCGGGCACGCCACGCCGCCAGCGCAGCGGTGCGCGCCCGGGTCCGGCAGCTCAGAGCTGAGCGTCGTCGTCCGTCTCGTCCGACGCACGCACGCGTGGGGCCCGCACGTCGGTCGACAAGGTCGTCGGCCCCGAGACCGACAGCATCGTCCGGAGGCGCCGGAACGTCGCCCGGCCGATGCCCCGGACCCGCATCACATCCTCGATGCGCCGGAACGCCGTGCGCTCGCGGAACGCGACGATCGCAGCCGCCTTGGACGGCCCGATCCCCGGCAGGCGCTGCAGTTCTTCCAGCGTCGCGGTCTGCACGTTGACCACGCCCTCCGACGGTGCCGGGGCGGCATCGCCGCGGACGGCGGGGGCCACCTCGGCGCGGGCGCTCCCGCTGGCGGGGGGCTCACGACGCTGGGCGTCGGCATGAGGGATGGCCAGGGCGCCGAGCGCCAGCACGAAACCCATCGAACGGACGAACGTGACGAACGCCATCTGCGAACTCGTATTCATGACATCGCTCCTCGTTGAAAATGAACTGGACGAACCACGGACGGGCCGGCGCGCTCAGCCTGCGAGCGCGTCGGCGACCCCAAACTCCGCGTCGATCGACAGCGACCCTTCGCGCTCGACGAAGGCCCGAGCCTCGCGGATGTGCATCGTGCCGTTCACCGGCACGGCATCGAGAAACGCATTGAGGCTCCCGTCCCGGTTGCGGAACGCGGCCCCGATGCGCACCCAGAACTTCTTCCCGTCCCGCTCTCGCTCCACGATCGTGTAGACGACGAGCGGCTCCTTGCGACCTTGCTCCATCGGACTCTCCTCTCGCCGCCAGGCGGCGGCATGACCCCTTCTTCACGCGACGTGCCCCCGCCCAGCCGCTGGCTTGCTGGGCCTCGGAGGCGGCGGGCGGCGGTTCCGGCGGCGGCCTGGCGGCGGACGCCGGCCGACGGCACGAAAGGCCGCGGCGCACCAGCCTCACCCCGCCCGGCGACGTTCACGACGGGGTCGACGTGGGGGCCCCTGCGCATCCTCTCGACGGCGGAGCGCTTGCCGCGCTTGAGACGCCGCGGTGCGCGTGGCACCATCTCAGCCCCGGTTCCGCCTGTCTGTCTCGCTTTCCCGGAGCATCATGAAGGTAAGCATCTCCACCGACGCGCCGACCAAGGTTCGCGCCGACCTCCTCGTCCTCGGTGTGCGCACCGGCCAGCTCGGCAAGGACAAGCTCACCAAGCAACTGGACAAGGCCGTGCACGGCGCGCTCACGGACGCCGCCAAGCTCGAGGACTTCTCGGGCAAGTCTGGCGAGTCCTTGCGCGTGACCGTCCGGGGCATCGAGGCGGGCGTCGTGTTGCTCGTCGGACTCGGCGATGCGGCGTTGAAGGAGAGCGACTTCCGACTCCTGGCCGTCAAGTCGGCGCAGGCCGGCATGAAGTACGCGTCGATCGCGCTCGTGCTCCCCGAGGGGTTCGAGGACCGCGCGCGCGCCGCACGGCTCGCCACGGAGGGGCTGCTCGGCGGCAACTACAAGTACACGCAGTACCTGACGGGCGACCGGCTGCCGAAGCGGCGAACGGAGGTCGCCCATCTCGTCGTGACAAAGGACGACGGCGATCTGCGGCGCGCGGTGCGCGACGGGGGCGCCGTCGGCGAGAGCGTGAACTTCGCCCGCGACCTCGTGAACGCCCCCCCGAACGACCTGACCCCGTCGGCGCTCGCCGAGGCCGCCCGCAGCGAGGGCGAGGCGCGCGGCCTCAGCGTGAAGGTGTGGGACAAGAAGGCGCTCGAGAAGCTCGGCATGAACCTCTTCCTCGCCGTGGCGCGCGGCAGCTCGGAAGAGCCGCGGATGGTCCACATGACGTGGAAGCCGAAGAAGGTGAAGGCGGGCACCAAGAAGATCGCCTTCGTGGGCAAGGGCCTGACCTTCGACTCGGGCGGCCTCTGCATCAAGCCGCCGAAGTCGATGATCGACATGAAGTGCGACATGGCGGGCGCGGCGGCGACCGTCGGCATCATGCTCGCCTGCGCGCGGCTGGAGCTCCCGATCGAGGTCCACGGATTCATCGGGGCCACGGAGAACATGACCGGCGCGTCGGCCTACCGACCCGGGGACGTCTTCACGAGCCACGAGGGCAAGACCGTGGAGATCATCAACACCGACGCCGAGGGCCGGCTCGTGCTCGCCGACGTGCTCTCGTACGTGGCCAAGGAGGTCGCCCCCGACTATCTCATCGACCACGCGACGCTCACCGGCGCCTGCATGGTCGCCCTCGGACCGTGGACCGCAGGCCTGTTCGCGAACGACGACGAGCTCGCCGCCGGATACGCCCGCGCCGCGGGTGCCGAGGGCGAATCCTTCTGGCGGATGCCGCTCGACGAGGATCTTCGGGACGCGTTGAAGAGCGACATCGCCGACATGAAGCACGTCGGGGACTCGCACGGCGGCTCGATCACGGCGGCCTTGTTCCTCAAGGAGTTCGTCGGCAAGTCGAAGTGGATGCACCTCGACATCGCCGGCCCGGCCTTCCTGGACCGCCCGCACCATCAGTTCCCCAAGGGCGGAACCGGATTCGGCATCGCGACCGCGGTGCGCTTCCTCGAATCCCTGGTCGGCTGAGCTTCGCCCCGCCGCCTTCTTCCGCATGCGCGCGCGTCGCCACGGAGCTGCGGTGATCGTGTTCGCGATCACCTCGCTCGGGGGCGGCGCGTCGGCGCATCTGGGGCACACGATCACGACGGGCGAGCGCTACCTCAAGCTCGACGCGACGGAGGCCGACACCCGCGTCGTCGTGTCGCTCGTGCTGGGAGCCGACGAAGGCCAGCGGCTCCTTCGCGAGGCCGACCGGGACGGCGACGGGGTCGTCAGCGAGCCGGAGGCCCAGGGCCATCTGGCACGATGGGCCGCCGGGCTCGAGAACGAGCTCACCCTCGCGATCGATGGTGAACCGGCGGACACCACGTGGACGGACGGCTGGCTCGAGCCGGTCGGCCCCGTGGGGCGCCGCGCCGTGACCGTCGAGCTCGTGGCCCACGTTCCGCTCGAGGGTCCCGAGCACACGGTGGTCCTGACGGACGGGATGGTCGGCCGGGAGCGCTTCGATCGGACCGACGTCGCGTTCCGCGCGCGTCAGGGCGCCATGCTGATGGCCTGCGGCACGGAGCGCGAGTCCGTCGGCTGCGCGACACAGGACCTCGGCTTCGTGCGCGGCAGCGCGCTGCCGACCCGGTACACGGCGCGGCTGCGTTTTCCCGGACGCACCCTCCCCGCCCCGTTCGCCCGTGCGCTGCGCCTCGCCCGCGACCACGTCACGCTGGCGGCCGGGGCGTTGGTGCTCGCCGGCGTGGCCGTCGCCACCTGGAACAGAACGCGACGGCGACGCGTGACGTCCGGGCCGCCCGTCACGGGCTCAGCCGCCGATCGCTGAGCGGTCCACCGC
>CAIKNO010000502.1 GCA_903828805.1 uncultured Sandaracinus sp.
CCAGCGCGCGCGGACGCTCGATGTATTGCCTCAATTCGGCGCGGCGGCGGGCCGAAACGTCGTCTCCCCCGTTCGGTGCATGAGGACCGTTGGGATGTCGTAGACTCGACCGCGGAATGAGGCGCGCTTGAACCACGAGCCCATCGACGGCTTCAAGTGATGCGCAACGGTCGCTGGATCCGGCACAGGGGCACTTCGACTGATCCGAACGCGAACCCATCGACGTCCGCCATGCACCACGACACCTCACCGACCTCGATCCTCGTCTTCGTGGCCACGCGGCAGGAAGACGCGCCGTGCGCGGCCTACGTCAGCGTCGATGGGACGGTGCCTGGCTGCCTCGTCGCGTGGGATCACCATGTGAGTGGCGAGCCGATCAACCTCGACGCACTGCCGCCGCACATCGACCTCGAGCAGATCGCCCGCGCGCACGGCGTCGAGCGCATCGAGGGCCTCGGGACGACGTGGGCGGACGCCGATGCCGTCGCCAGCGGCGTCGCGGTCCTCCTCGGCGGTCCTGCGGCGCTCGATGCGGGCGTGCGCGACATGCTCGCCTCGGCCTCGCACTGGTGCGATCACCTGAAGCCCCACCCGACCATCGGAGGCGCGAGCGACCAACGTGGGCGCGGCCTCGCGGAGTGGATCGCGCACGAGCTGCAGCCCGACGGTGCGGCCCGCTTCGCCTCCACCGTCTGGGCCCTCGTCGATCGGGTCCGCCGCGGCGACGCGCTGCCGAGCGCCGAGCCGAACCCGGAGGTCGAGGCCGGGCTCGCTCGAATCTCCAGCGAAGGGCGACTCCGACAGGTGTGCGGCGTCGCGGTCATCGATCAGCGCGGCCTAGCGCCCCTGCCTCCGCTCCGCGTCCACGGCCTGCACGCGTGCCCCCTCAGCGTCGTCGTCCATGCCCACGACGACGGCGGCCTCCGATACGTCGTCGGCGTGAACCCGCACTCCGAACATCCCACCGACATCACGGTGGCGCTCTCGGCGGTCGCCGAGGCCGAACACGCGCACGGTCCGCCCTCGCTACGAGCGACGCCGGGTCCCGGCTCGGAGAACTGGGGTGGCCGCGCGACGGTGTTCGGGTCGCCATGGAACTACGGCTCACGCCTCGCGCCCGACGAGGTCGCGCGGATCGTGGCGGAGAGCCTCGGTATGAATCGATGAAATGGGTGGGGGGACATGACAGACACGACTGAAAGCATGTGGCCGGCCTTCGCGGCCGACGTCGAGGCGTGGGACGGCGAGACCGAATCGGGACGAGCCCTGCTCGCGCGTCTCGCTCAGCTGCCCGAATTCCGGGGCAAAGCGAGTGGGACGATCGACTCACTCCGCAAGTACCAGAAGGGCCCCGAGCACTTGCTCAAGCAGGTCTTCGACGTGCCCCTCGTGAAGGATGGGGACCCGGAGCCTTCCGGCGATCTTCCCGTGAGCGCGGCGGTGCTGCGACTCATCGCCTGCGACGACTCGCTCGTGTGGCCCTGGGCAACCTCGGGCGATGCAAACCTACTCCGACGATTCTTCGTCGGGACCGTGGGGACGGTGCGGACGCTGAGCCGACACTCGGGGGCCTGCGCCGTCGCCATCGCGCCCCGAGGCGGGAGCCTCGAGTTCTTGTCTCGCACGCTGCGCCTGAAGCAGCGCGAGCAGTGGATCCCCGTCGTCGCTCAGCTCGCCGAGGTCCTCGGGGGCGAGCGGGCGAGCGTCCTCGAGCCCCTCGGCCTCGAGGCGATCGCGTCGACTGGCAAGAAGGAGGGCGGCTATTCGCAACGGCATCTCTGTGTGCTGTCCACGCTCACGTCCGCGGTCCGAGGGGGGAAGTTCGCCGGCAAGGACGGGGCCGCCTGGGTCGACGCGAAGGACCGCAATTCCGACGACCTGTCCGCGATCGCCCTCGCGTGCGCAGAGCTCGCGGCGCGCCGGCCATCGTCGAGTGCGGCGCTCGAAGCCCTCGCGCTCCGCGCGCTGACACGCGCGAGCGAGCCGCCCTTCTACACCCAGCTCAACTACCAGCACGCCGAGGCTGCGCGGCGCGTGATCGAGGTGTTCGGTGAGCGAGACGTGGCGTGGCGGGTGCTCCTCCGCGGCGTCCCGACGACGAGCACCGAACTCGCCGCGGAGAGGCTCTTCGAGGCGCACCGGACGTTGCTGTGGCTGCGGCAGCGCGGCGACGAGGCACACGAGTCGCACCTCACCGAGGGGGCGCTGGCGTGCGCTCCCTCGGTCGTCGACGCGTCGCGGCACTACCAGCGCGACGGTGAGACCGTCCGAGGCGAGGCGTCGGGGTGGCTCCCAGCTCTCCGCGATGCGCTCGCACAGCTCGAAGAGACCACGTGGGATGGCAGCCCCGTCCTCGCGCAGGCCGTCGCGATCGTGACCGCGCTCGTGCTCGTGCGCGCCCCTCTCGCGCAGGACATCGACTGGCCGAAGGCCGTCGCGGCCGCGGGCGCGACGTGGCTCGAGCCGAGCGATGGGAAGACGAAGCAGCGCGGGTGGGTCGACCTGGTCGGGCTCGCGGCAGGCCGAGGGGCCCTGTTTCGCTACCTGCTGCACCGTGGGGACCTTGATGGAATCCGCGAGACGCCGAAGGACGCATCCGGCGGCCCGGCGAAGAAGGACGCGAAGAGCGCGGAGCCAAAGAAGGAGCCGAAGGCCGCGAAGGGCGATGGGGACACGGACCTCTACGCCCCTCGACAAACGGTGGGCCTCGCGCGGCTGCTCCGGGCGCGCTGGCAACAGTCGTCGTCGAGCGGGTCGGGCCTCCGGGTCGACAAGAACCTCACGGATCAGTGCGCGCTCCACCTGGTGCGTCGGCTTGCGATCGCGGACGCGAACGACGCGTCGCAGGTCCTTCTCGCGGCCCTCGCGGCGGATGCGCCGCAATCGCACGCAAGCCTCGTCGACTCCGGCGAACTGAAGGACGAGCTCTGGCAGAACGTGCGTCGCGAGCTTCCCGAGGAGCTGGACCGCGAGCCCCTGGGCGCCGCGCTCAAGCGCTTGGTCGAGCTCGAGCAGGGGCGCAAGCCCGATCGCCTCGATGAAGAGGCGAGCGGATACCGTGCAGTGACGGCTCTCTTCGGGTCGCTGCACAAGGTCTCGGACGCAACCGACGCCGTGTGGACGAAGCTCCGAGCGATGCAGAACGCGGCGCCGCCCTTCGACGGCGACGAGCGCATCGCGACGCCCGAGCAGGCGCGCCGGTGGCTCTCGGAGCACGCGCGCGGCCTGGCGCAGCTGTGCGACGCCGCCTCGAAGGCGATCGAGGAGGCGCTCGGGGAGCAGCTTCCAGATCATGCGCTCCGCGCGGCCGACGTCGACGCGGTCCGCGACGCGTCGGACGACGAGCTCGTGACGCTGGAGCACCCGATGCTCGAAGAGGCCGTCGGAGTGCGCTGGAGAGCGGCGTCGGTGTCGATGCGGCGTCTGGCGGAGCCACTGCCGTGGTTCGTCGAGGCCGCGCTCGACGATACGTTGACGCGTTTTGATCATTGGCTCGATGCGGCCGAGCGGAACCAGAAGGCGCGCACCCTCCTGCTCGAGCGCATCGAGAGCGCGGTCCACGACGACGACGAAGCGCAGCTCGTGCGTGTGCTCGAGGAGGCGAAGAAGGAACGGGTCGACGGCGCACGCGGCCCAACGCACTTCGAGCTGCTCGACGCGCCCAAGCTACGGGCAGTCAGCAACTTCTGGCTGCGGCGCCTGCGCTTCGACCAGAACAAGGCGCTCCCCCGGCACGCGCGCTCGACGTCGTGGAGCTACTACGGCCCCCTCATGCTGGCCGTGCTCGGCGCGCCGCTGACGACCGTGCAGACGAATTACTTGTGGGCCCCACTGATCGGCGACCCCTCCGAGGCAAGCGGACAGCAGTCGGTCGACCCCACGCGATTCGCCTTCGTCACCGTGCTGTTCTTGAGCGTGTGCTTCTACGGACTCTGGGGCGATCTGCGGACGCGCTTGCGCGGCCTGCCGACGCGCACGGTGATCGAGCGCGCCATCCCCCCGCTGAGCGCCTTGCTCGGCCTCAACTACGCGCTTTCAGCGCTTCTTCACTGGATCGTGGACCCGGACCACGTCCTGGATACCGCCGCCGCGACCCTGCTCTGGGGCACCCTCTCGCTCTACCTCGGCCTCTTCCTCGGCCTGCTCGCGCAGGGCAACCGCATCGACCGCGAGGACGTCTCCGACAACTGACGCGGCATCTCAAGGGCGGAGATCGCGGATCGCGATCTCGCCAAACGCGATCGAGGGAGGGTCCTCCGGGGACCCTCCTCCGACGACGACGAGCAACGGCGCGCTGGGGGCGCGCGGCATCGGCGCCGTGCCGAGAGCGACGTCGCCCACCCGCACGGCGCCCTCGATCCCGTCGTATCGGAACGTGACCGTCGTCGGAGCGCTGAACGCCCCGGCCGGCGGGACCCACGTCGCGGTCGATTCGACGCCGCGCCCTCCGAGCGAGAGCGCACCGTCGGCCGGGATCCCGAGGGCCGCCCACGCCTCGATGAAGAACGGCAGTCCGTTGTCCCCGCCGCCCTCGAGAGTCGCACGACCGACCCGCAACGACTCGCAGAGGAAGACCGTGAACCCTCCCCGGCTGGCCTCGGAGTAGTCGATTCGGATCGCCAACTCGAACGCCGACGCCGGTGCTACGAGGCCCACGAGATGGGCCTGTCCCCAATCGCTCTCGAGCCGCCAGAACGGCTCTCCCCCGCGCTCGATCGCATGCCACCGACGATAGCCGCCGCACGTCCTCGCAAAGCGCCAACCCTCGCGAGGGTCGAATCGTCGGGTGTCGAGGCCCGTCGTCTGCTCGATCTCCATCATGACGCCACTCCGAAGAAGCGGGCCTCGATCGACGCCAGTTCCGTCGGCGTTGCGTGATGGGCGATCGCGAGGGAGGTGAGCCGCTCCGCGATCGGCCGCATTTCCGCGGTCGTCCCGCCCGGAGGGAACGAATCCGCGAGGAATTCGAGCGCAAGCCGGATCGTCGTGCGGCGACCGAGACCATCGATCATGGCGCTCGGACGCGACAGGTCGATCTCACGGAATTCATCGATGCGCGCGCGAAATCCTGCACGCACCCGTCGATCCCGCAAGGCGTGCGCGAGGGCCACGTCCGCGCCCGGGTCCACCCCGACGCAACCAACCACATCGGCCCACGCGCCGAGCGCCTCGAAGAGCGCGGCATCCTCACCGGAGATCCCGCCGGGCGATCCCGCGATCTCGAGCGCGCGACGGTGAGCGAACGCCGTCTCAGCCAGGTCCGCGCCCGCGACGAGCGCCCCCTGCGCCGCGAGCGCGCGGCCGAGCATGAGCACTGATTGGATCGACCAGCGCGAGGCTGCGCTACGCAGCACCCGCGCGAGCGCCCTCTGCAGAACCGAACTCGGCGCGTCGGTGATGGCCTCGGGCGCTGCCAGCGCGAGCGACGCGACGGCGGCACCGAGGTCCGCGTGGTCGACGTGGCTCTCGAGGATTCTGCTCAGAAGCGGCTCGAGACGCGGCGTGGCGGAGTCGGTGCGGGGCCTCGTCGCCGGGTCGTCTCCATCGGCGAGCGTCTTCCACGCGGGCTCATGATCCGAGAAGCACGCAACCTGGACCGCGGCGAGTGCTCGGCGGCGCATGACCTGCGTGAGCGACGCGAGCGCTTCGCCGTGCACTTGCCACACCGATCGGGCCACCACCTCAACG
>CAIKNO010000503.1 GCA_903828805.1 uncultured Sandaracinus sp.
GAGCCATCGACGCGGTGCCTACGAACCTCCCACCGGAGGTTCGATCCATGTGTGGCATCAGCGGCGCGGTCGGCGCCCTCGACGACGACATCCGCGCCGCAGTGAGGCGCACCGACGAGGCGCAGATCCATCGCGGACCCGACGATCAGGGGCCTCTGGGAATCCGTTCCCGACGGCCGCGGTCACGGCGCCATCCTCGCCCACCGTCGCCTGGCGATCCTCGACCGGTCCCCGCTCGGTCGGCAGCCCATGGTGCATCCACGCGGCCACGTCCTCTCGTACAACGGGGAGATCTACGGATTCGCGGAGCTCCGCCGGACGCTCGAGCGCGAGGGGGTCGTGTTCCGGTCGACCTCGGACACCGAGGTCGTGCTCGAGGCCTACGCGCGCTGGGGCGAGGGCATGCTCGAACGCCTCCGGGGCATGTTCGCGATTGCGCTCTGGGACGCGGAGCGGCGGCAGTTGCTGCTCGCGCGCGACCGCCTCGGCATCAAGCCCCTCTACCACAGCACCCTGGAGCGCCCCGGCGGCACCACCCTCGTGTTCGCGAGCGAGGTCCGCGCGCTGCTCGCAGGCGGGCTCGTCGAGCGGCGCATCTGCCCCGTGGGGCTCCAGACCTTCCTGTGGAACGGCGCCGTCCAGGGCCCCCGAACGATCGTCCGCGGCGTCCGCCTGCTCGCCGAGGGCACCCGCGTCTGGATCGACCGGGACGGCACGACCCACGGCGAGCGGCGGTACTGGACCCTCCCCGGCGCGCGTCCCGTCCGCGCGGGCCGCGCATCCCAGGCCCCCGGAGAGGCCGTGGCCACCGACGATCCCGAAGGCGTGCGCGAGGCCGGCCGGGTGCTCGCCGAGTCCGTCGCGCAGCACGTCGTCAGCGATGTGCCCCTCGGCGTGTTCCTGAGCGGCGGCATCGACTCGAGCGCCATCGCCGCGCTCGCATCGCGGGCCTGCACGACCCCGCTGCGGACCTTCAGCGTCGGGTTCGACGAGGCGCCCTTCGACGAGTCGCCCCATGCGCGCGCGGTGGCCCGCGCCCTCGGGACCGATCACACCGACGTGCGGCTGACGCCGACCGGGTTCCGCGACGGGCTCGACGACGCGCTCGACGCCCTCGATCAGCCCACCTTCGACGGCATCAACACGTGGTTCGTCAGCCGGGCGGTGCGGCGCGAGGGCATCACCGTCGCGCTCGCCGGGACCGGCGGGGACGAGCTGTTCGGAGGCTACCGGAGCTTCGTCGACATCGTGCGCGCACGCCGTGCGCTCGAGGTCGCGGGCAAGGCGCCGAAGGCCGCCCGCGATCTGCTGGCGAGCGCCATCGGTCAGGTGCAGGCGGGTGCCGGCGGGGAGCTCAGGCCGCAGGCACGCTGGGGCAAGCTCGACGACCTTCTGGCGTCGGGCGGGGGCCTGCTCGAGGTCTACCAGACGCACTACGCCCTGTTCACGCGGGCATTTCTCTCCGAACTCTCGCGCGTCGTGCCCGAGGAAGGCACCGACTGGGGCCTTCCGAGCGAGCGCGCGGCCTCGCTCCGGCATCTCGTGGCCGAGGAGCCGGAGCTGCACGGGGTCTCGATGCTGGAGCTCGGAGGCTTCCTCGGAAACCGTCTCCTCCGCGACACCGACGTCGCGAGCATGGCGGTGTCTCTCGAGGTCCGCGTGCCCTTGCTCGACCACGTCTTCGTCGAGAGCCTCGCGAAGGTCCCCATCGAGCGCCGCTTCCTGCCCGTCCAGCGCAAGCAGCTCCTGCGCGACCTCGCGCTCGACGGCCTTCCCCGCACGCTCTTCGACCGCCCCAAGCGCGGCTTCGAGCTACCCCTCGCGCGCTGGATCCGCGACGGGCTCCAGCCACGCCTCGAGCGCACCCTGACCAATGTGGTCCTCGCCCACCGGATCGGCCTCGACGGCGAGGCCGTGACGCGGGTGTGGCGCGCGCACCGGGACGGCGCGCCGGGCATCCCCTGGACCCGCGTCTGGGCCCTCTTCGTCCTCATGCACTGGAGCGAGACCCATGGCCTCACGCTTTGATTTTCTGCGCATCGCCCCCGCACGGCCGGACCCCCTCCCGAGCCGGCGCCTCCTCTGCGTCACGCCGTGCCGCGACGAGGCGGATCACCTCGGGACGACCCTCGCCACGGTCGCCGCGCAGACCCTGCGCCCCGCGTGCTGGATCATCGTCGACGACGGCTCGACCGACGGCACGCCCGCGCTGCTCGCCGAGGCCGCGGCGAAGCATCCGTGGATCCACGTGCTGACCCGCCGCGATCGGGGCGCCCGCGCGGTCGGCCCCGGCGTGGTCGAGGCGTTCTACGAGGGGCTCGCCGAGACCGAGCTCGACGCCTACGACTACGTCTGCAAGCTCGACGCGGACCTCTCGCTCCCGCCCCGGTACTTCGAGCGCGCGATCGAGCGGATGGAGGACGACCCCTTCCTCGGCAACCTCAGCGGCAAGATGCAGGAGCGTCAGCCCGACGGGCGGCTCGTGACCTTCTTCATGGGGGACGAGAACGCCATCGGCGCGGTGAAGCTGTACCGGACCGCGTGTTTCCGGGAGATCGGCGGCTTCGTGCGCGCCCTCGCGTGGGACGGGATCGACGGCCACCTCTGCCGGATGCACGGATGGGTCGCGCGTTCGGTCGACGACCCCGAGCTCCGCTTCGTGCACCTGCGACCGATGGGTTCGAGCCAGGAGGACCTCCGCGCCGGGCGCCGTCGCTGGGGCCGCGGCAAGTACTTCATGGGCTCGGCCTGGTACTACGTGCTGGCCGCGAGCGTGTACCGCATGCGCGACCGGCCGTGGGTCACCGGAGGGGCGCAGATCTTCCGCGGCTACGTCGAGAGCGCGGTGCGCGGCGAGCGCCGCTACGACAACCCGAAGTACGCACGGTGGGTACGACGCTTCGAAGGGCTGCAGCTCGTGCTCGGCAAGGGCCGCGCCGCGCGGGTCGTGGACGCCGCCATCCGGCGCGGGGTACCGAAGGGCACGGCGGCCTCGACGAACGCCCGTTGAGGCATGCCTCCGTGGGGCCGCGGCGCGCCCTTCCGGCTGTGCCGCGGACCGCGAACGCCCACGCGGCGCGCTCCGCCATCCCCTGCGGGCCGCGGGCATCGAGCCCCCACGGGACGCCTCAGAGGCCCATGGGCCCGTGTCCGTCCAGGTTCGTGAGAAAGAGCCTCTCACGGGCCCGCTCGAACGGACTCAGCAGCGCCGCGAGCGGAGGGGCCGCGCAGAAGAAGCGCCGGTCGTCGGCCCGCGCGAAGCCGCTCTGCTCGAGCGCGCGGATCCAGCGCGGATCGCTCTGGTTCGCGATCACCACGTCGGCCCCCGCGCCCCGCAGCCAGTCGAAGCCCGCGTGCACGATCCGCGCGGCCTCGGCGACCGGCCCGAAGTAGTCGACGAGCGTGCCCACCACGAGGTCGCCGAACCGAGGGTGTCCTTCCATCGGCCGCATGCACACGATGACCCACCCCACATCGCGCCCTCGATGGGACACGCGGAGCCGCGTGGGCGTGGACCACTCGAGGAAGCGGCTCGACGGGGGCAGGAGCGTGTTCACCGCGTGCGCGTCCCGGACCGCGAGCGCCCCGTGGTCGCGACGGCCTTCCTCCCACACCGCGTCGGCCCAGGGACCCAGCATCGGCACGACCTCCGCGTCCGCGCTCAGCCGGCGCCCCGAGCGCAGCCGCATGGCGCCGTGCGCCGCGTGCGCGCCGACGAACGCGAGCCCGGAGTAGGCCGCGAGGTCGAGGCCCGCCCTTCGCCACGGCGTCCGGCGAAGCTCCGCGTTGCGCCGGGCGAAGCGAAACGGCCGCACGATCCGGAAGAGGAAGGGCGTGGGATGCAGCAGCCACCCCAGGCCTCTGAGCAGCTTGACGATGGACTCGTCCTGGCCACCGTGGCCCCAGCTGTAGAGCAGGGGCCGCCGCTTGACCGCGTCCCGAAGCATCCGGAGCGCGACCGTGCCGTGACGTGGCGAGACCGCCCCTTCGCTGAACGGCCCCTGCCAGTCGGTCACCACGTGCGGCACGCCGTCGATGGACCAGCGCTGCGGCTTGAGCGCGATGCCGCCGCGCACCTCGCGGCCGTCCTCGACCGCGAGGAAGTACTCCCTCCACGCCGGAGGATCGCCTTCACGCCCGCCGAGCCACGTGGGCACAGGCTCGACGTAGAACCCGTACTTCTGTCCGCCGGCGCGCATGCGCCCGTTGAAGGCGTCGACCGCGTCTCGGTGCCGCTCGTCGTGAGGAAGGATGGTGATGGCCATGGCGTGCTGCGCGGCACGTGGGGCCCCTTCGCTCCGCTTCGACCCCTGCCGTGGGGTGGTCCCCTCGGTCCGGGGATCCA
>CAIKNO010000504.1 GCA_903828805.1 uncultured Sandaracinus sp.
CCGCGCTCACGGCCCCCCTCACGTGACCGGTGGCTGGCCTCGACCTGCGGGGCCCAAGAAGCACGCCTCGGCGCGATCGACGAACGCGACGAGCGAGGGCTGCGCGCGCGCGTACGATGCGACGGGGCCGGGGATCCCGCTGCGGATCGTGACGGCGAGCAACCCGAACGCGCTCGCGTCGATCTTCGTCGGCGTCTCGCCGAGGAAGTACGGTCCATCCCCGAGGAGCGCCTCGAGCGCGTCGAGGTCCGCGCGCCCGAGCGCCTCGATCTCCGTGGGGCTGTGCCGACCGACGCCGCGCTCGAAGAGATGACGCCGCATCGCGCGGCGCAACAGGGGCCCGACGATCGCGGGTCGCGGGTCGGCGCGGACGCGAAGAACCCGGCGCGCGCGTATCCTTCCGCTCCATGAGGATGCCGAGGGCGTGGAATCGAGGCGCCGCGCTCGTCGCGGGCGCGGGGCGGTTCGGGGCGGTGGCGCTGTTCGGCGCGGTGGCGCTCGGGTGCGGGCCCGCGCTCGCGCCGGTGCGGGCATACCCCGGCGCGCTGCGGGCGCCCTCCACGGTCGGCGGGGATTTCTCGATCGATCAGTCGGTCACGGCCATTCACGCGCAGGGGCAGGAGTCGTTCCGCGCCGTCATCGAGAAGCGCGGCGATGCGCTCGTGATGGTCGGGCTCGGGCCCCACGGCGGGAGGGCGTTCGTGCTGCGGCAGCAGGGCGAGGCGGTCACGTTCGAGTCGTTCATCGACCGCGCGCTCCCGTTCCCGCCCCGGTACATGCTCCTCGACGTGCACCGCACCTGGCTGCTCGGGCTTTCCGGCGCGCCCCTTTCCGACGGCACGCACACCGGCGAGGTGGAGGGGGAGCGCGTCACCGAGACCTGGTCCGACGGACGCCTGCGTTCGCGGACCTTCGAGCGCCTCGACGGCGTGCCCCCGGGGCGGATCACCATCACCTACGAGGGGGGCCTCGACCCCGCTCCGTCGTCGGTGCCCCCGACGCGCATCGAGCTCGACAACGTCTGGTTCGGCTATCGCCTGGTGCTCGAGGGCCTGAGCATCCAGCCCCTCTGAGCCACGCGCACCGCTCAGCCGCCGCCTTCGAGCCGACGCTCCTCGACGACACGGCCCTCGACGTCGACCACCTGGACCCGCCGCGGCGCGCGTCCGCCCGGCGCGCCCCCGCGACGGTGCAGCACGCCCTCCGGCGTCACGACCCGGACGTCGAAGACCGCCCCGCCCCCGCGGCCCGCGAACCCCCCTCCGTGCGCGAACCACGACGACGACGAGGCGCCCCCGTTCGCCGCGAATTCCTTGCGGGCGCGGCGCTCGATCGCACGCGCGACGAGCTTGCGCGTGGGGGGAAAGAGCAGCGCGATGCCGACGACGTCGGTGAGCACGCCGGGGGTGATGAGCAGCGTCGCGCCGACGAGCACGAGCAGCCCCGACGTGATGCCTTCCTCGGGCACGCGCAGCTCGGCCATCGCGCGCTGCCACTCGTGCAGGACGCGCAGCCCCTCGCGCTTGGCGAGCCACGCGCCGAGCATCGCGGTGCCCACGACGAAGCCCATCGTCGGCCAGAAGCCCAGCGCGCTGCCGACCCGCAGGAGCAACCACAGCTCCACGAAGGGCACGACCAGGAAGAGCGCGGTGAAGATCCGGAACACGCAGGACCCTTAAGGCGCGCCCGAGAGCTCCGCAAGGCTCGGTCGGTGCCGCGCGGGCCACGACGCCAGCCTTGGAGTCCACGACGCCCACGGCAGAGCGGGCGCTCCGGCCCCGCGGTGCGAGGCACGGATGCTTGCGTTCCCGCAGGGAAGTCGGTACCAACTGAACGGCGATTCATTCTCCGGTGGGCGGCGACGAGGTCCCCGCCCCAGAAAGGCTCCCCTCGTGGCGTTCCACCCGTACACCGAAGAGCACGAGCTGTTCCGCAAGCAGGTCCGCGCGTTCGCGGAGAAGGAGCTCGCGCCCCACGCCGAGGAGTGGGAGCGCGACGAGCTCTTCCCGAACTGGGTGTTCAAGCGCGCCGGCGAGCTGGGGATCCTGGGCGCGCACTACCCCGAGAGCGCCGGCGGCAGCGGCGGCGACAACTGGTTCTCGATCGCCAAGAGCGAGGAGCTCGTGAAGTGCGGATCGGCGGGCGTGACCATGGGCCTGCTCGTGCAGAGCGACATGGCGACGCCGTGCATCGCCGAGCTCGGCACCAAGGATCAGATCGCGGAATTCCTCGAGCCCGCGCTCCGCGGAGAGAAGATCGCGGCGCTCGGCGTCAGCGAGCCGGGCGCCGGCTCCGACGTCGCGGGGCTGCGCACGACCGCGCGCGTGGACGGCGACGACTACGTCATCAACGGCAGCAAGACCTACATCACGAACGGCACGCGCGCCGACTTCGTCACCCTCCTCTGCAAGACCGATCCGGACGCCGGGCACCACGGGATCTCGATCCTCCTCGTGCCGACGAACGCGAAGGGCTTCTCGGTCAGCAAGAAGCTCTCGAAGATGGGCAACTGGGCGAGCGACACCGCCGAGCTCTTCTTCGACAACGTGCGGGTGCCCAAGCGCAACCTGCTCGGGCAGGAGGGCATGGGGTTCATCTACCTGATGCAGAACTTCCAGAGCGAGCGCCTCGTCGGGTCGAGCTCGGCGATCGCCGGCGCCTTCCTCGCGCTCGACCGGAGCCTCGACTGGGGCCGGGAGCGCATGGCGTTCGGCAAGCCGCTGATCAAGCGCGAGGTCTGGCAGCACAAGCTCGCCGAGCTCTACACCAAGTGCGAGGCCGCCAAGGCGCTCGTGTACAAGTCCGCCGACGCGTTCAACCACGACCGCTACGTCACGCAGGGCGACGTCTCGTTCGAGACGACGAAGCTCATCGCGATGAGCAAGCTCTTCGTCGGCGACGTCGCGTCCGAGGTGGCCGACCAGGTCGTGCAGTTCCACGGCGGCATGGGCTACCTCGAGGAGCTGTGGGTCTCGCGGTACTTCCGCGACCAGCGTCTCTTCCGGATCGGCGGCGGCACGAGCGAGGTCATGAAGTACATGATCGCGAAGCTCAGCGGGTGGTGAGACGCGGCGCGGGCGAGCGCCTGCGGAGGTCACGACCGCGAGGGCCTGCCCTCGCGCTGTGGGCCGCGGCGGCATGGCTGTCGGCCGGCCGCGCGCGGGCCCTCGACCCCCACACCGTGACCGCCGGAGAGGGGCTCGCGGGGCACGCGGTGGTGCTCGACGACGGAGGCCTCGAGCGCACGCTGTGTGCGCCCGAGTGCACGCTGTCGCTCGAGGGCGGTCCGCTGCGCATCGGGCTGCGCCGCGGGGACGACGGCCTCGTATGGACCGGAACGGAGAGGCTCGAGACCGACCTGCGGCTCGACGTGGTGCTCGAGGACCGCTCGCTCCTGCGGGGCCTCGGACATGCGCTGCTGACGACCGCCGGCGTCCTCGCGCTCGCCGCGGGGATCGTCGGTCTCGTGAGCGCACCGGCCGCGCCGGACGTGGGGTGGTTCGGGCCGAACCACGGCCTCGTCTTCGCGGGGCTCGCCTCGGGACTGCTCGTGGGGTTCGGGATCCCGGGCGCGGCGCTGGCGCTCGGGTTCGCCCACGACGCCCCGGCCGTGAGGGCCGTTCCCCTCGGCGGCCTGGACCTCTGATATTCTCGGGCGCGACGCGCGCGTCGATGGAGTTCGGGAGATGCGACGGATGAAGGACGGTCGAGCGGGCGCGGGCCCCACGAAGAGGACGGGACGTTCGCTCGCGGCGCTCGGCGCGCTGCTCGTGCTGCTCGCCGGACCTTCGAAGCGGGCCGCGGCCCAGGACTCGGCCGGGGCTTCGACGACCGAAGACGCCGAAGCGCGCGCGCTCTTCGAGGCTGGCAGGATCGCCTTCGCGGACGGTCGTTTCGCCGACGCCAACGGACATTTTCGCCGGGCGCATCAGCTCTCGGGGCGGGCCGGGCTGCTGTTCAACATCGGACAGACCGAGGACCGGCTCCGGCATGAAGCCGAGGCCCTCGCGGCCTTCGAGGCGTTCGTGCAACAAGTGCCCGACGCGCCGAACCGGAGGGAGGTCGAGGGCCGGATCCGCGTGTTGCGCGAGGCCGTCGCGGAAGAGGCCGCCGCCGAGGCACGCGCGGCCGAGCAGGCCCAGTCGCGCGAGGAGGCCCTCCGTCAGGACGCCGCGCGGCAGCTCGCGGCGCGCGAGGACGAGCTCCGCGACGAAGCGGCGCAGCGCGAGGACGAGGCCCATCGTCGCGCGGCGGCCGCGACGCAAGAGGCCGACGCCGCGCGGCGGGCTGCAGAGACCGCCGAGGCCGGGCGTGCCGCCGCCGAGCGCGCGGCCGCGGACGCCGAGGCGAGGGCGCGGTCTTCGACCGGCTCCGTCGTGCGGACGAGCGATGGCGAGGACGCGGCGAGCGTGGCCGTGGTCGATCCGCTCGCGGCGTCCGCGCCGACGGCGGCCTCGAGCGGGGGCGGGATCGAGAGTCAGTGGTGGTTCTGGACCATCCTCGGCGCCGCGGCGGCCGGGGGCGTCACGACGGCGGTGCTGCTCTCGAGCGGCGGCGTGACGTACACCGCGTACACGCCCGGGGAGACCGGCGTGGTGCTCACGCTGACGGGGACGATGCCATGAAGAGCCTGCGGACCGCGCTCGTGTTCCTCTCGATGATGGTGGGCTGCACGGAGCTCCGCCCGCCGACGCAGGTGATGCTCACGGTCGATGCCGAGCCGCAGGTGCGAGCGCAGGCGGTGACCCTGATGGTGCGCGTGTTCGGGGCCGGTCGACGAGAGAACCTCGCCGGGGCGCTGGCGCAGGAATTTCCGTTCGCGGTGCGCAGCGAGGGCTGGCCGCACACGCTCGCGCTCGCGCCGCTCGATCGCGACCCCTCGAGGCTGTATCGCGTCGAGGCGGTCGCGTATTCGAGCGCGAGCATCGACGACGCGAGCGCGCTGGCGACGGCGCGGGTGGTCAGCGGCTACGTCGAGGGGCGCACGCTCGCGCTCCGGCTCGTCCTGCAGGACAGCTGCCTCGGGGTGCGCTGCGACGATCCGGGGACCACGTGCCGCGCAGGGCGCTGTGTCGAGGCCACCGTCGACGAGAGCACCCTCGAGGACTTCGACCCCGACGCCGGGATCGACGCGGGCGCGGACATCGACGGCGGCGCGGACATGGACGGCGGCGCGAACATCGACGCGAGCTTCGACGCCGGGACGGACGCCGGCGTGGACATGGACGGCGGCGTGGACATGGACGCGGGGATGGACAGCGGCGCGGGGATGGACAGCGGCGCGGGCATGGACGCGGGGATGGACGGCGGCGCGGACATGGACGCGAGCTTCGACGCCGGGACCGACGCCGGCTCCAGCTTCGACGCCGGGACCGACGCCGGCTCCAGCTTCGACGCCGGCGCGGAAGCCGGCGCCAGCTTCGACGCCGGGACCGACGCCGGCTCCAGCTTCGACGCCGGGGCTGCCGGCTGCGGGTCGTCCTGCTTCGACGGGGATCCCTGCACCCGGGACGTGTGCAGCGCGTCGAGCTGCATGTTCATTCCGATCGACGGCTGCGGCGACGCCGGGCCGGCGGACGCGGGGTCGTGCGTTCCCGCGACCTGCGACGATGGCGATCGCTGCACCTCCGACGTGTGCCTGGGGACCGCCTGCTTGCACACCCGCAACCTCTTCGACCGCTTCTGTGTCGATGGGGGCTCGGGCTTCACCGACGCCGGGCCGGCGGACGCGGGGATTGCCGGCCGCGACGGTGGGATCGGCATGCCGGGCCCGTGCAGCATGGACTCGGACTGCGACGACCGTCGCCCGTGCACGAGTGACGTCTGCGACACGACCACCGGCATGTGCAGGATCACCCCGATTGTCCCCTGCACGTGCACGGCCCCCTCGGACTGCGACGACGGCCGCCCCTGCACGGACGACGCGTGCTCGGCCGGCGTCTGTGTCTACCGCCTCAGTCGCTCGACGTGCCCGTGCACCTCGTTCGACGACTGTTCGTATCCGGTGAGCGGGGGCTGCTACCAGGGAACCTGCCGCCTCTCCGCCGGCATCGGCGTGTGCGAGGACACGACCTCCATGTGCGGGTCCGATACGCCCTGACGCCCGCCGGCCCCGGCCCGCGGCTCAGTGGTTCATGTCGGACCACTGCCGCGCCGCGCGGGCGAAGAGCGTGAGCCCCACCACCGAGGTCAGCCCGACGGCCGCGATCGGCAGCCAGACCACCCACGGGCTGTAGGTCGTCCACAAGAGCGCGGTGACCTGCGTGCCGCTCTGGTGCAGCCCCTCGCAGAGCGTGGTGAACGCCTGATCGCGCGCGACGCCGGTCGCCGCGTCGAGGTGCAGCGGATCGCCGTCCCACGACACCGGACGCCCGAGCAGCGCGTCCCCGTGCTCGGCGAGGTAGCGCTGCGAGAGCATCGCCTTCTCGCCGAAGCGCGCGTAGAGGTACGCGGTCATCTGCGCGCCGACCGCCTGGCCGATGCCGACCGGGATGTTCACGTACCCGAGGTAGAGCGCCTTCTTTCCGGGCGGCGCGACGTAGCCGAGGTACTCGGTCTTCTTCGGGCCGGTGAGCATCTCGCCGAGCGAGAAGAACACGATGCCGAGCAGCAGCATCCACCCGCTCTGGGTCAGGCCCGACACGAGGATGCCCGTCGTGGCGACGACCATGCCGCCGATCATGGCCGTCAGCGTTCGCATCGACGCGACCGCGCGGCTGATCGGCACCACGAAGAGCACGACCATCACCGCGTTGAGATTGAGCAGATGCTCCTGGCCGATCTGCGCGCCCCGCGCGCCCTGCTCGAGCCAGCTCTCGGGGATCGGCAGCGTCCGCGCGACCGCGCCGCTGTCCACCCAGTCGGTGATGAAGAAGGGATGGAAATCCCAGAGCTGATACATCATCAGCCAGAAGCCGCTCAGGCAGAGCAAGAAGAGCAGCAGCCGCGCCTCGAAGAAGTTCGCGAAGGTCTCCCGCAACACCGCGCCCAGCGGACGTTCGGTGTCGGCGCCCGAGGACTGCTCGGCGTAGGTGAAGAGCATCCCGTAGTTCAGCGCCGCGATCGCCGCGCAGCCGTAGAAGACCGAGGCCCAGCCGAAGCCCTTGAGCCATCCGGCGAAGGGCGGCCCGATCATCGCGCCCACGTTGACGAGCCAGTAGAAGATGCCCCAGCCCATCGAGCCGTTGGCCTTGGTCAGGTTCTGCGCGAGCGAGCCCTGGATGCCGGGTTTGAACAGCGCCGTGCCGGTCGCCAGCAACATCGCGCCCGCGAAGAAGGGCGCGTACTCCCTCGACACGGCCATCACCAGGTAACCGATGACCTTCAGCGTGATCGAGACGAAGAGCGTGTTCTTGTAGCCGTAGCGATCCGCGAGCCCGCCGGTGAACGTCGGCAGCACCGACTGGAAGAGCGCCCACCACGTGAAGATCTGAGCGCGGTCCGCCTGCGTCCAGTGCAGGCCTCCGGGCTCGTCCGCCTGGGCGATGTAGATGCCGATGACGACGCGCAGCCCGTAGTAGGCCAGGCGTTCCCACATCTCCATGGTGCAGAGCATCCAGAAGGCGCGGCCGAGGGAGCCGGTCGTGGGCGGAAGCGGTGCGGTCGTGGGAGCGGAGGTCGACATGGCGGCGCGCAGCGTAGCCCGGCCGTCCGACGAGCCTGCAATTCGCTGCGCGCCCGGGTCCCTCGTGCGCCTCGGGACGCGCGAGCGAACCCCGCCACCCGGCCTCAGGGCAGGCGCAGACGGTACGCCTTCGAGCCGTCGCCGCGCAGCGAGGGCGCCACGCGCACCCGCACCTCGCCGCGCGTGACCTCGACGGGCTCGCCGTCCTCGAGGGGACCCGCACTGGCGAGGGCGACGAGCGCCACGTCGCACACGATCTCGAGGACCTCCTCGCCGTCCCGCCGGCTCGAGGGCACCTCGACCTCGAGCACCCCGAAGCCCGAGAGGCCGCGCGTCGAGAGCGTGCGCGCGCCCGCGTCGTCCTCGGTGCCATCGAACGCGATCCACAGGAGGATCGGGAGATCCTGCTCGCCCGCGTCCTCGGCCTGGGCACACCAGGCGTCGGGCGCGTGGAGCAGCGACGTCGCCTCCCAGAGCACCGCGGCCGCACCGGGCTGCGCGGCGAGGGCGGCGAGCGCCCGCGTCAGCACGAGGGCGCGCGCGGTCGCGGGGCCCTCGCCTGCGGGCAGCGAGACGTCGAGATGGGACCCATGCGAGGCGACGGCCGCCGCGGCTTCCGGCCAGTACCACGCGCCCGCGAGCGCGGGGGCCAGCGCGTCCGAAGCGAGCGGGCTGGACACGGCCGTGATCTGCACGCCCTCGAGCGGCGGCAGGGCCGCGGGGACCGGGCCCGAGAAGAGCACCTTGGCGGTGAAGTTCGTGGTCATCGCGGGGCTCACTGGGCGAAGAAGCGGCGCACCGTGTCGACGCGCTGCTTGAGGAGGAAGGGGATCTTGACGAGGGACGCCCCGAGCTTCGGGATCTGCGCGTCGGAGAGCAGGTTGCCGAGCTCCCAGAGCGTGCGGTCGTAGGGCATCCAGAACAGCTCCGGCGCCTCGTTCGTGTCGAGCAGCGTCGTCCGGGGCCGCAGGAAGATCGGCAGCGCGAGCTCGGAGTTGGCGACGCCGGTGCCGGTCTCGCGGGTGCCGCTCCACGGCAGGGCCGCGATGGCGCCCGTCATCGCGTGGTTGTTGATGGTGACCACGCCGACCTCGAGGAGCGCCGCGAGCCGCTTGGCCCGGGTGTGCTCGGCGGTCCACAGCGAGCAGGTGAGGCCGTAGCGCGCGGCGTTCACCCGCCGGATCGCGTCGGCCGCGCCATCGACCCGCACGATGGCGAGCACGGGACCGAAGGTCTCCTCGCGCACGACGTCCATCGCGTCGGTGCAGTGGTCGAGCAACGTGGGCAGGTACCAGTAGCCCTCGTCGAGCCGACGGCCGCCGCAGACGAGCGTCGCGCCCTTCTTCACGGCGTCGTCGACGTGGGCCTCCACGAGCGCGAGCTGCCGCGCGTTCGCGAGCGGGGAGATGTCGACCTCCCCCGGCCCGCCGGGGCCGACCTTGAGGTTGCCCCAAGCCCGCCGGAGCCGCGCGACGAACGCGTCCGCGATCCGGGTGTCGACGTAGGCGATCTCCACCGCGCCGCAGGCCTGCCCGACGTTGTGCAGCGCCCAGTGCGTGATCCCCGCCGCCGTCCGATCGAGGTCGGCGTCCTCGAGCACGATGGCGGCGTCCTTGCCGCCGAGCTCCACCGAACACGGGATGAGCCGCTCACCGCAGCGCCGACCCACGTCCCGCCCTGCCGCCACCGAGCCCGTGAAGATCACCGCGTCGACCCCGCCCTCCACGAGCGCGATGCCGGTGTCGCGACCGCCGGGCACGACCGCGAGCAGATCCGGCGGCAGCTCGGCCTGCAGCTTGCTACAGAACCATTGCGCGACGCCGGTCGCGTACTCGCTCGGCTTGAGCACCACCCCGTCGCCGCAGAGGAGCGCCGGCAGCACGGTGCGGAAGAGCGTCGCGACCGGGTAGTTCCACGGGGCGATGATGCCGACGACGCCGCGGGGAACGCGGTCGATCCAGGCCTTCTTCTTCGGAAAATTCAAGGGATTGAGCGAGACCTTGCGGCGCTCGACGGCGGGGCCCACGACCGCGGCCCACGAGTTGACCTGATCGACCGGCCCGAGCACCTCGCTCATCAGGGCATCGACCTCGAACTTGCCCATCTCGTCGCGCATGAGCTCGACGACCTCGAGCCTCGACGCGAGGATCGCCTTCGCGGCGCGTCGGAGCGCCTCGACGCGCTCGTCGAAGCGCCTCGAGGCCCAGCCGGCCTGCGCCTTGCGGGAGCGCTCGACCGCGGTGCGCACGTCCTCCGCGGAGGCGACCGGGATGGGCGCGAGCGGCCGGAGATCGACCGGGGAGATCCCGTGGATCGCCCCGTCGCGCACGACGGGCAACAGGCCGGCGGCCGTGGAGGGGGAGCTCGTGTCGGACGTGTGCATGGGGCGGCGGTCTACCCCAGAGCGGCGGGGGCGGCCAACGGGCGCGTCCGGAGAGGCTGCCCGCGGCCCGACGCGCTACGCTCGGCCCTCCGGGGACCGACACAGGAGACCGCGTGCACACGATGGCGGAGCAGTTCCGGCGCAAGGCCGGCGCGAAGGTGATCGACGGATTCTTTCGGGGGATGTCCCGCCTCGGGGCGGCGCACCCGAAGGCCCGGCCCGAGGCCCACGGCGTGCGGGTCGTGCGCGACCTGCCGTACCGCGACAGCCCGCTGCGCGAGCATCGCCTCGACGTGTACCTCCCGCCCGGGCAGGCGACGGGGCGCAAGGTCGTGCTCTACGTCCACGGCGGGGGCTTCCGCATCCTGTCCAAGGAGACGCACTGGGTGATGGGCCTCGCGTTCGCGCGGCAGGGCTACGTCGTGTTCAACATCAGCTACCGCCTCGCGCCCGAGCATCCGTTCCCGGCGGCGCTCGAGGACTGCGTGGCCGCGCTCGGCTGGGTCAAGGAGCACGCCGCCGAGTGGGGCGGGGACGCGACGCAGATCGTGTTCGCCGGCGAGAGCGCGGGCGCGAACCTGGTGACCTCGCTCGCGCTCGCGTGCTGCGCCCGGAGGGACGAGGCCTTCGCCCGGGAGGCCTTCGCGCTCGGCGTCCGGCCCTCGGCCGTGATCGCCGCGTGCGGCATGCTCCAGGTCTCCGACATCGCTCGTTTTTCGCGAAGAAAACCAGGTTTTCCGAGGTTCCTCGAGGATCGACTCGAGGAGGTCTCCCGCGGCTACGTCGGCGCCATCGACGTGTGCACGGAGGCGCAGGCCCTCGCCGATCCGCTCTGCCTCGTCGAAGAGCTCGCGCGCCAGGGCGCCGGCACCGAGCGGCCCTTGCCCCCGTTCTTCTTGCCGGTGGGGACCCGCGATCCGCTGCTCGACGACACCCGCCGTCTCGCCCGGGCGCTGGGCACGCTGGGCGTGCCCGCCGAGGACCGCTATTACCCCGGCGAGGTGCACGCGTTCCACGCGTTCGTGTTCCGGGCCCAGGCCCGTCGTTGCTGGGAGGACACGTTCGCGTTCCTCGCGCAGCACGCGCCCGCCTCGGCCGACTGAGCGGGCGCAGGCCGAGGCGAACGGACTTGCTGCGCAGGAACTGCGCCCACGACGACCCACCGTGCAAAGGCGTCCCGAGATGCACCGCGAAGTTCTGAACCGCCCGATCGAGTCCCGAGGCCTCGAGCAGACCATCGATCTCTCGACGCCCCTGTCGCTGCGCCACGCGTTCCTCTTTCCTCTGCAATCGAAGGCGTCGCGCGAGGAGGTCCTTCGGGGAGCGCTCCTCCTGTGCCTTCCCGGGGTCGGCTGGCTCCTCAACATGGGCCATCGCATCGCGATGACCCGCCGGATGCAGCGGGGGCTCCCGGCGTGGCCTGCGTGGCGCGACCACCGCGAGCTCCTCCGCCACGGCACGGTGACCTTCCTCGGCATGGTCGAGTACCACGCGCCCGCCGTCCTCGTGGGGCTGGCGGCGCGCTGGCTCGGGTGGCCGTCCCTGTGGTTCGTCGCCGCGGTCCTGTGGCTCCTCGCCACCGCGGCCGTGCCCGGATCCATGACCCACTACTGCGCGACCCTCGATCCGCGCGAGGTCTTCAACCCGAGGCGCGCGCTGCGCCGCGTGGCCGAGGGAGGGCGCGCCTACTGGCACGCGTGGTTCATCGCGCTGGCCGCGCTTCTCTGCTCGTTCCTCGGACTGCTCGTGTTCGGCGTCGGGTTCCTCGTCACGAGCGTCTGGTTCTGGCAGGTCGCGGGGTTCGCCTTCGCGACGGCGTTCAGCCAGAAGTTCAAGCTCGCGCAAGCTGAACACGACGCGCCGGTGGGCTGAGCGTCCCCGGCGCACCCGGCGTCGTGGAGGGCCCGCGGACGAGCGCGGAGCGTTCGACGCGCGGGCCGCGGCGTGGCCGTGGAGCGCGCCTCGGACATCGGAGCCTCAGGGCGTCGTGCTGAATCCGCGCAGGAGCGGCAGCCCGGCGGGGCCCATGGTCCAGACGCTCGTGAAGTCCCACGTGGAGTAGACCGGATGGCCCGTGCTCGCGAACGACGCGGCGCCGCCGGATTCGCTCATCCCGCATCCGCCCGCAGCGCTCGCCCCGGCGTAGAACGACGCCGTGGTCGCACCGCCGCCGAAGCGCGACAGGCACAGGCCGCGGCCGCTGGGCAGGGTCGCGACCGAGAACGAGTTCTGCAGGTCGAGCTCCCATGCGTACGAGAACGCGGCACCGACCCGGGGGCCCGCGATCGATCCGCACACGTACGTGTTCCGGAGGAGGCCCCGTGCGCCCGCCCCCGAAGGGCTTCCTGCGTAGAGCGTGGACGAGAGGCCGCCGACGTAGTCGGTCGCGCCGACGACCGACCCGCAGAAGTAGCTGTCCTCCACGTGCAGGAGCGTCCCGAACTCGTTGCCGATGAGCCCGCCCACGAAGTTCTGGCCGCGCACCACCGCGTCCGAGGTGAACACGTACTGCAGGACGGGGCGCGCCGACCAGCCGGAGTCGGTGACGTACCCGACGACGGCCCCGACGTCGTTCCCGCCGGTGATGTTCGGGCGGACGAGGCCGAGCGCGGTGACGGTGCCGGAGCCCGCGAGGCCCGCCAGCAGCGCGACGTTGTCCGCGCTCGGCCGGTGGATGAAGAGATCGGTGATCACGTGGTGAGCACCGTCGAGGCGCCCCGTGAAGGTCGCGATGGGGGCGAAACCGAGCCCCGCGTTCCATCCGGCGCTCGCCGCGCAGTCGATGTCCGACGCGATCGAGAAGTTCCGGCTCGGGGCATTCGTCACGTTCTGGAGCTGGCTGCAGTCGCAGATGAGGTACGGGTCGGCCAGCGAGCCCGTCCCCGACCGGAAGCCGCTGGGGGCCGTCGGCGTGCCGGTGTCGACGGGACAGCCGACGCCGGTCCCGCTGCACGTCTCCGCGGCGTCGCACGCCCCGCCGCTCGCCCGGCAAGCGTACGTGGACGGGCGCAGCGCGTCGGCCGGGCACGCCGCATCGACGCCGCTGCACGTCTCTTCGACATCGCAAGGGCCCGCCGCGCTGCGGCAGGAGACCGCGGTCGCGACGAAGCCGTCGGCGGGGCACGCTGCGGTGGTGCCGGTGCACACCTCGGCGACGTCACACGCGCCCGCGGTGGCGCGGCAGGTCGTGCCGACGGCGACGAAGGTGTCCGCGGGGCACGTGACGGCGGTGCCGGTGCACAGCTCGGCCTCGTCGCACGGGCCAAGCGCAGCGCGGCAGGTCGTCCCCGCCGCCACCGGACCCGCCGACACACACACGGCCGACCCCGACGCGCAGTCCACCGTCCCGAGCTCGCACGCGTTGCCCGTGCTGCAGGACGCACCCTGGAAGCAGCCGACCACGCACGATCCGGCGGCGTCGCAGCTGCCGCCGGAGCACATGGACCCTGCGGCGGCGGACACGTCCGTCGGGCAGTTCGAGCTCGACCCGTCGCACGTCTCCGCGACGTCACACGATCCGGCCGACGGGCGGCACACGTGCGTCGCCGCGCGCAGGATGCCGGTGCCGACGCACACCACGACCTCGGCCGAGCACTCGTAGCGGCCTTCCTCACAGGCGTTTTCCGGGTCGCAGGCCATGCCGAGGCGCGCGTCGCCTCCGCACTCAGGACCGGCGTCCGGCGCGCCCGCGTCGAGCGCCCCGGCGTCCGCGGATTCGCCCGCGTCGGCCACCTCGGCGTCCGCTTCACCCGCATCGACCACCTCGGCGTCCGCGGATTCGCCTGCGTCGACCACCTCGGCGTCCGCGTCGCCTGCGTCGGCCACCTGGGCGTCCGCTTCTTGGCCCGCGTCGACCCTGCGGCCCGCGTCCACGTCGCCCGGCACCACGCCTTCGGGGTCCTGGGAGCAGCCCCCGGCGCCGAGGGGCAGGACGAGCGCGAGAACCAGACCCGCGCCGACCAGCCAACGATCCAAGGACGACGCGTGACGCGGCGGGGTGGCTTGCATGCGAGCGAGTAGGCGACAGCGCGCGTTCGCCCGCAAGCGGATTGCGGTTCGAGCGCGCCACGCGTCCGCCGGCGCGGACCGAGGCGGGCAGCGCGCTCAGCGGCGGCGCGGCACGTCGGGCACGGCGGCCGGCTCGCCGCGGATGAGCGAGACGAGCTCCGCGGCGCTCATCGCGCCGACGGCCTCCGTGCCCTCGAGCACGCCCCGGCCGAGCGCCCGCTTCTTCTCGTGGAGCGAGAGCACCGCCTGCTCGAGGGTGTCCTTCGCGATCAGCTTCACGATGGAGACCGACTTGTCCTGACCGATGCGGTGCGCCCGGTCGGAGGCCTGATCTTCGACCGCCGGGTTCCACCACGGATCGAGGTGCACGACGTGGTCGGCCGCGGTGAGGTTGAGGCCCGTGCCGCCCGCCTTGAGCGAGAGCAGGAACACCGTCGCCTCGCCCGCCTGGAAACGGTCGACGAGCCGCGCGCGCTCGGCCGCGGGCGTCGATCCGTCGAGCATGAGGAAGCTCGTGCCGCGCTCGGACAGGAGCGTGGCGGTGCGCTCGAGCAGGCGCACGAACTGGCTGAACACCAGCACCTTGCGACCCGACGCTTCGAGCTCCTCGACGAGCTCGAGCAGCGCGAGCAGCTTCGCCGAGGGGCCTTGCTGCTCGGGGACGACGAGGGAGGCGTCGCATGCGAGCTGCCGCAGGCGGGTCAGCGACGCGAGGACCTGGAAGCGCTGCGTCTCGTCGGCGTTCGCGAGCCGCACGAGGGCATCGGCGCGCTCGGCGTCGTAGAGCGCACGCTCCCGATCGGAGAGCTCGACCTCGCGGATGATCTCGATGCGCGGCGGCAGCTCGGGGGTCACGACCTCCTTGGTGCGCCGGAGAATGAACGGGCGCACGAGCGACGAGAGCGCCGCGAGCTGGCCGCCATCGCCTTCGCGCTCGACCGGCACCGCGAACCGGGCCCGGAAATGCTCCCAGTGGCCGAGCAGGCCGGGATGCACGATCGAGAACAGGCTCCAGAGCTCCGAGAGCCGGTTCTCGAGGGGCGTGCCGGTCAGCGCGAACCGGGCCCGCGCCCGCAGGCCGCGCACCGCGCGCGAGCGCTGCGCGTCGGGGTTCTTCACCGCCTGGGCCTCGTCGAGGATGAGCGTCGCGAACTCGAGCGCGTTGAGGGCCTCGCTGTCGAGGGCGACGATGTCGTAGCTGGCGACCAGCACGTCGCCTGCGACGAGGGGATCGGACGCGAGGGCCTCGTGCCGCCCCGGGCCGCGGTGCAGGCGCATCCGCAGATCCGGCGTGAAGCGCGCGGCTTCCTTGATCCAGTTGTCGCCGAGCGAGGTCGGCGCGATGACGAAGGCCGGACCCTCCGCCGCGCGGTGCACCAGCAGGGACAGGGCCTGGACCGTCTTGCCGAGGCCCATGTCGTCGGCGAGCACCGCGCCGGCCTCGACCGAGGCGAGCCGCGCCATCCACGCGAAGCCCTCGCGCTGGTAGCCGCGCAGCGTCGCGGTCACCGCCTCGGGCACCTCGACGGTCGCGAGCAACCCCATCGCGAGCCGGTTGCGGAGGGTCGACCACAGCTCGTCGACGACGAGCTCCGAGTCCTCGGCGAGCGCTTCGATCGCGTCCCCCGCGGTGGGGGCGACCGTGAGGCCGTCACCGGCGTCGAACACCGCGTCGGCCATGCGCTCGAGACGCGCGCGCAGGGACGCCTCGAGGGCCGCGTACTTGCCCGCGCCGAGCGAGACGTAGCGGCGGCCTGCACGAATTTGCTTGAGAAGCTCGGCGATCGAGAGCGTCTGCCCGTCGATCTCGAGGTCGCCCTCGACCCCGAACCACTGCGCCGCGGTGTGGATCTGCACGCGCAGCGAGGAGCCCGAGACGCGGCCGAGGAAGCGCGTCGACGGGCCCCTGCCCGGCCACTCGACCTCGAGCTCGGGCCGGTCGTGCAGCTGCTCGAGCAGCGCCAGCAAGGCCTCGTCGCCCTCGAGCACCGTGTGGATGGCGCCCTCCGGCCAGCCGAACTCGCGGGCGAGCACGGCCGCCGCCGCGGCTTCGGCCTCGAGGTCGCGACGCCGGAGCACCGGCAGTCCGGTCTCGGCGTCGAGCGACGACACGAGCGCCGAGCCGTGCCCCGCGGTCGCGCTGCCGCCGCCGGGGATCCGGGCCCGGACCTCGACGTTCGTCGCGCGCTCGGACGGGGTGATGCGCAGGAACAGCGCGGTGGGCAGCGGCGAGACCTGCGACTCGAGCGCGGGCGGGAGCGTCACCGGGACGAGCGACGCGACGCGCTCGAGGGTGGGCAGCAGCGCCGTCCACTCCCCCGCGGGCACGACCGAGGGCACCCGCACCGCCGCCGCGACGAGGGCGGCCAGGGTCGGGGACACCGGCGCGACGAGGACCTCTCCGCGGGCGGCCGACACGGCCACGACACAGCGCGAGTTCGAAAGCTGCAGCGCGGCCGCCTCGACCGAGAGCCGCAGATCCTCGAGCGCGAGCGCGGGGCGGGTGCCGCCCGCCTCGTCCTCGAGCGCGAAATGCGGCTCGATCTTGCGGACCGTGAGCGGGGCGCTGCTCGCGCCGTCCACCACGTTCGGCTCGCCCACCAGGGCGAGCAAGGCCTCGCCCGCCGCGGACCCGGTCGGGCGACCGACGAGGTGCAGGGCGATGAGCGCGAGCCGGGCCTGGGCGCTGACGTCGTCGCGGAGCTGCGCCTCGTGCGCCACGCGGGTCCCCTTGGACCATGCGCCGCGCGTCGAACGCCGCTGCTCCGCGGCATCGAGGACGGGCAGGCCGCGGGCGTCGATCGTCAGGCGGAACACGAGGCGCCGGGCGTCCGGATCGGCCTCCGCGACCGTGCTCTCGAGGCCCTCGAGGAGCCGCCGCCATTGAGGGACCGACACCGACTCGAGCAGCGCGGCGTGCAGCCGGTGCGTGCGGTCGTGCACCGCGTCGAGGCCGAAGCGGGCGAGGGCCCGCGCGAGCGGGTGGCCGCGGTACGCGGGCGGGTCGAACGACATCGCGCCCCGCTCGTGGCCCGTGAGCACCAGCGACACGCGGGGGCGCGAGCCCTGCGCCGTGCAGCTCAGGGAGGGCACGGACGCGTCGAGCGTCACGTCGAGATCGGCGAGCCGCGCGGGACGAACGCCGAGCGCTTCGAGCCCCGCGTCGAGCTCCCGAAGCTGGGCGGCGAGGGTCACGAACGCCGGCGCCTCGGGCGTCGTCTGCCACACCAGCGCGCGGCGGGCGTCGCGCACCTGCTCGGCCGCGCACGCCTCGAGGTAGCGGCGCGCCGCGACCCGCACGGCCTCGGCCGGAAGCTTGCCCTGCGCGGTCCGCCCGACGGCCGCCTGACGCACGCTGCCGGTCAGCAGCGCGCGCATCGCCTCCGACGCCGCGGCCTCCGAGTCGAGGAAGGACACGATCTCCGACGCGGGATCGTCGAGGTGCTCCTCGACCCCGAGCCGCCGCGTCCACAGGTCGAGCTCGTGAAGCTCACCTTCGAGCTTGGCGTCCCGCGGGACGCGCTCGCGCTCCACCTTCTGGCCCTGGTGCCGGCGGGCCCACTCGGAGAGCCCGGACGCGAAGATCCGCCGCACCGAGGGCACGACGCGGGAGTCGAAGCGCCGGTTCGCCGCCTCGTGGCGCAGGACCGAGCCGAGGGCCTCCGTGCCGCCGGCCTCGTTCTGGAGCATCCGCAGCACGATCCCGGTCGAGGACTGCCCGAGGTCTCCCAGCATCCGGACCACCGGCACCGCGTCGATCGCCGGACCGTGCTCGGCCAGCAGGTCCGTGTGCACCGCATGCAGGGTGGTCATCGGGGGGCAGGGTGGAGAGTGGTCGGCCTGCGCGCAAGGCCGACCTCGCTCCGGGGACCATGAATCGACCGTCCGGCGCGCCTCCCCCGCGCGTTCGCGAGGGAGGCTCGGTGCGCTGGATGTCCAGGCTCAGCGGATCGTGTAGGTCACCGACACGCCATTGGCCCAGACTTGGGTGTCGCTCGAGATCATCCCGATGCCCACCGAGTATCGGAAGTTCCCGTCGACGACGTGGGGCGGATCCGTGCTCGGGTAGAGCGTCAGGGTGACGCCCGCCGTGGTCGCCGCGGCCACGCCGCTGTTCTGCCAGGTCCCGCCCAACGAACTGAAAAACGAGGTTCCGAACGAGGTCTGATCGCCCCGCCAGATGGCGCCCTCGAGGTAGCCCGTCGTGCTGTTGTCCCAGCCGAAGAGGCGGACCTGGTTGATCTCCGCGCCGTTGGGAAGAGACACCGGACACACGTACGTGCGCAGCGTGCTCGCCGCGCGCGGTGTGCACGGGAAGATGTTCGTTCCGTCGGTGCGCAGGTGGCCGCCGCCGCTGCAGCCGGAGGAATCGCCCGAAGGCGCGCCGCTCTGAGCGATGCAGGCGATCGCGGGGATCGTGAGGGTGAAGGTGCCTGCGCCCGGGCCTCGGGGTCCGGTCGCGCCCGTCGCGCCCGTCGCGCCCGTCGCGCCCGTCGGACCGGTCAAGCCGGTCAAGCCGGTCGGACCCGTCGGACCCGCAGGGCCCACCGCGCCCGTGGCGCCCGTCGGACCCGCAGGGCCCACCGCGCCCGTCAAACCGGTCGCGCCGGTCGGACCCGCAGGGCCCACCGCACCGGCCGGACCCCCCGCGCCAGCAGGGCCCACCGCGCCCGTCGCGCCGGTCGGACCCGCAGGACCCGCAGGGCCCACCGCACCGGCCGGACCCGCGGGGCCTGCGGCGCCCGTCATGCCCATCGGGCCCATGTCACCGGTCATGCCCATCGGGCCC